>JBGSIY010000333.1:0-10930 GCA_041742275.1 Pirellulaceae bacterium
CTTCAACTACATGACGAATTTCAGCGAAGAGTTTATCCGGTTTGATATTCAACCAGTCTTTCAGCGCTTCAGGATCAATTGATTGAATGTCAAAATTGAGTGCAATTGCACGCGACTGATCTTCAGAAATCGTAAGTACGATATTCAGCTTGCCTTGGTTTCGCAACACTGAGCGACTTAGTTGCCGTTCGACGATCCTGAAACTAGCATCGGAGGCATTTTGGTCGATTGTGGTCGTTAATAGATCGTCGACCTCGGCAACATAGACATCCGCTGAATATCTAACATTGAACCCAACTGCAACAAACGGGGTTTGGGGGAGATCGTTGATCGCATTTTGGGCTAAATCGCAAGCTCTCTTTAGTTCTGCAAATGTCGATTCCGTTGGCAGAATGGTCAATCTGTCGCTTCCGGCAATAACGGTCATTCCTTCGTGTTTTACTTGTGGAGGAGCAATGGCGTCGATTGCAATCATCACCTCCAAAGGCGTACCTTCCTCAACCTTGAATACTCGCCTTCCAATTCCGGCAGGTGTCAAAATTGCTCGATTCCATCGCCCGACGACGACAACGTTCCAGTCCCTTGGGGTTAGCATCATTGAAAACTCTTACTTCAATTCTGATTGATTTTGGCCAAAAGGCGTTCGACCATCGTCATTTTTACAACTTATCGGGCGGTTTGACGTCTTGGTCTTCGTATATGCTCTTCGTGTTCACTGGTGATTCAAACGTCAAATCTTGCTCCATCGTAACAAAAAGCTAGCCCAAGAATTCTCGTGACCATGGTTTTTGCGTCAATCACCTACTGGCAGAACCGCCAAAATAGCCTTTTTGTTGGTTTGGTCGTAAGTGCATGATTCTGCCCGACTTGTGACGACGGGACCCACTTGGGGTGAGTCACGGTGTTTAGAGCCTTTCGATCGTTTTGAGCCCTTTGGGCGCGAAAAGTTGGTGGGGGTGAGTCCCGCGATTTTGGTTGACGCGAAAAACGGAAATCAAAAAGAAACGCGAATAACCGCGTAGAAAAGACAAGGCCCGCTGGTTTGATCCAGCGGGCCTTAATCGTGTTTAGCCCCGTTGCGAGCAACGGGTGAGTGGAGGCGGCGGGGATTGAACCCGCGTCCCGCGATGCTTCCACGATGGCCTCTACGTGTGTAGTCAATGATTTGAGTTTCGCCCGCTAAGTCGCCAATTGACAAGGCTACAAAGCGGACTAGTCAAAAACTTTGTTTAACTGAAACCGTGTTCGACATGGGTCGCAGCGATCCGAATTTGACAACGGATTTTTGGAGCTCTTCGGCTAAACTCCGCAATCCGGGCTACCGTTATATTAGGCAGCCAGAGCCAAGTTGTTGTTGGCACATAAAGTTTTGATCAGCTTTTAACGTGGCCTACTGATCAACCACGACACGCCACCAGCGTTTCCATCACCCGGTCGATTCCAATTCGCCCCCGAGTTCTACTTAAACTGCCTGAAACTCACCCCCGCATAGTAACCGAAACCAATCTTCATTGTTACCAATTTTTATTGTTCCGGACCCTCCGCGAAGATCCTCCGCGATAACCTACAACAGATCATCCTTCATCAACAAGAAATCAACTCACCGCAATATCGACCACCGGCAGATTGATCCCTCAGCCGACATCGGCATCGCTCCCGTATTCTCTCTCGAGCTCACGGGGACAAAACAGACACCAGTTCCAGACTCATTACATGTTACGAGTCCCTCTCAAAAAGTAAATGCTACCCCGACGCGTCTACCGATTTTCCGCCGAAATCCCCGTACTACGGCCATACCTACCCCTCAAATCAACCTATTTCTCCTTGTCACCCCCGCGCAACGGAACCTGCACACAACAATTTGGGTTCAGATATTCGCCCGCTGCTACGCCCGAGCCCCACGTCATACCCCCCCAAAAAACGACAATTCCAGCCAGACATTCCCGCAAAATCGACCTTGACGCCCCCCAGCCCCTGCCCTAACCTCCGCATCACGTTGCAGTCCGTCTTGTCGGCCTGCATTCGCCGCTTGTTTCGTCGACGGAGCCCAAACTCATGACAACCGTTTCCAAAATTGCCCTCTGGAGCCTATGTACCTTTTTGCTGGTCAGCTGGAATTACAACGCTCCCAATGCCGCCCTGGCCCAAGATGTGACGACGACCAGCGAAACCGAGTCGAGCCAAGAAACCAAGTTGCGATTTGCCGACTATGAAGAACGCCTGAATGCGTTGCTCAAAACCCGTCGTGACGAAGAAAAGAAATTCGTCTCCGATGTGATGAAAATGGTGATCGAGGGCGAACTCCCCGAGCGGCTGATTGAAACCAGTTATAAATGGGTCGTCAACAAACGTCCGGATACCAACTATCCGTTTATCTATTTCGAACGCGTGTTACGGATCCAGGCGAAGCTGGTTAAAATCGAAATCCCTGCCTTTGATTACGACATTTATCGCGTCAAACCGCCGGTGCGGTCGGCCAGGAAATGAATTTCGTCTCCACGAACGGCGTCGTTAAATTTTGCCCGGCCATCCTCCCAGCGGTAAACCTCACGACCTCGAACCCAGGTTCTAACTGGCCAACCGGTAAGGCTCTCGCCGTGCCAGGGACTCCAGCGGCATTTCGTCTCTTGCGTTTCATTCTGTATTTGTTGCGTTAAGTTTAAATTCACTAACACCAGGTCGGCGTCGTACCCCTCGATGATGTTGCCTTTGTTTTGCATGTGCCAAACCTGCGCCGGCGCCGTACACATCCAACGAACCACTTGTTCCAAGGTGCACTTTCCGCGAGCAACTTGGTTTAACATCAGGGCCAGCGAGTTCTCTACCGCGGGCAGTCCCGAGGGTGCACCGGGATAAGGCAACGCCTTCTCCTCCAGCGTATGCGGTGCATGGTCTGTCGCAATCACCTCAATGGTGCCATCAAGCAACCCCGCCCAGAGTGCCGCATTGTCTGCCGCCGTTTTCACGCTGGGGTTCATTTGGATCAGAGAACCCAGGCGTTCGTAGTCATCGATATTAAAAAACAAATGGTGAGGGCAAACTTCTGCAGACAACCAACGCGATCGCGCCCGAAGCATCTCAACTTCTTCGGCCGTCGATACATGCAACACATGAAATTGATGCTCATGCCTCAACGCCAAATCCATGGCACGCCTTGTCGCAATGACGGCGGCCCGATGGTCGCGCACCAAAGAATGTGCGGCAAAGTCAGTACGGTCGGCGAATCGTTGTCGATTCTCGCGAACCGTCGTCTCATCTTCACAGTGAGCACAAATGGGCAGCGTCGTCTCGGCAAAAATTCGTTCGAGGGCTTCTTGTTGATCGACCAGCAAATCCCCCGTGCTGGATCCGATAAAAATTTTGATTCCAGGCGTTCGCTCGGCCGCTTGCAGCTCAGCCACGTTCGTGGGCGTCGCTCCAATATAAAAACCGTAGTTGACCAACGATCGTTGACTAGCCAGTTCTAATTTGGCATGCAATCGCTCCACAGTGGTCGTCGTCGGATTGGTGTTCGGCATCTCGAGAAAGCTGGTCACGCCACCTTTGGCACAAGCCCGACTGGCATGGGCAAGGTCTTCTTTATGTGTCAAACCAGGCTCGCGAAAGTGAACTTGGTCATCAATCACTCCGGGAATCAAATGATACCCCTCGGCATCTACAGTTTCATCTGCCGCAACGTGTTGGGGGCCATCGATCTGAGCGATGATGCCATCTTCGATTAAGATGTTTGTGCGACGGGAACCTTCGGGCAACACGACCGTACTGTTTTTTATGAGTGTTTTCATTTTTCGATTTTCAACGGAAGAAGATCACATTACCTTTTTAGACCAGAGTCATTTTGAACTCGGGCATGCCCCTATTCCCGTTAATGCCCTGCGAAAGAAACCAGGATCGCACATCAAGAATTCACAAGACAACCTCACTCGTCTCACTAACCAGAGTGCCACATCAATAGCTCGCCAAGATCGGCAATACCGTTTCCTGCAAGCCGCCGGTCACATGGACCTGGCCCGAAGCGTCGATGTAGACATTGATTTCGCTCCTCACGCCGAAGTCTGGCAAATAAATGCCAGGTTCAATCGAGAAGCAGGTCTCCGGCAACAGCAAGCGTTCCTCACGCGTTTCCAGATTGTCGATATGAGTTCCGTTGCCATGCGTTTCTTGGCCGATATTGTGTCCTGTTCGATGGACGAAGTACTCACCATAGCCAGCTTGAGCGATGACATTTCTCGCGGCATCATCGGCTTCGCCACCCACCACCGGTCGTTTTTCGGCAAACGCATCGCGGACCAGTGCTATCGACGCATCACGAGCTGCTGCCACAATTTGAAAGATGGTTTCGTATTTTTCTGGAACCGCCGTTCCCACATAACCGACCTTGGTCAAGTCGCTGTAAACGGCATCCGGGCGATCCATTTTGACCCACATATCGAGCAAGACAAAATCGCCATTTTGGATCTCACTGTCCTGTCCCGGTTGGGGCTCGTAATGAGGGTCCCCAGCGTGAGGTCCCACCGCGACAATCGGCGGATGGTACGTCGTCATTCCATGCTGACTGTAAAAGTCCATAACAAAGCTCTGGACTTCTGTTTCTCGCAGTGACTTACCCGCGCGAACATGATCGGCAATCATTTTCCAGGCCAACTCGAACGCCTGACGATTCAGCTCATCGGCCTCCAAATGGGATTGCCATTGTGCCTCGGTCCAACGCGACTCAAAATAAGAAATCAAGTTGCCCGACGACTGCACGTCGACATCGAAGCTGCGAACCAATTCCACGGTTCCCGCATCGACTCGAGAGACGTAAGGGTTTCCGTTTCTGGGGCTGTACTCCATGGCCACTGTTTTGGAGCGTCCCACCAATTTCTCGACACCTTGTTCCAGTTCTTGCCAACTTAAATAAACCGTTTTTTTCCCCGGCAAATGGTCCAATGCGGCGGATTCGATTCGGTGAACCAGCTTTTGCGGCTCACCGTTGGCCGGAATAAAATAGAAAAAACGTCGGGATCCGATTTTGGCGTTGGGAATTCCCAGTACGCGTAAGGCCAAAACATTATTGCCTCGGAAGTCGTATAGCAGCCAACCGTCAAATCCGAAACTAGTGATGGCTGATTGAATCGCCTGCAAATCGAACATTCGCCTGGACCTTTTTTTCAAAATTTGGAAAAACGTTTTTCTACGAATACCCTTATGATGCCCCTTGGAGGTACAATTGAAAAGTAGACACAAACAGTAACGTATCGGTTTTCAATCTCCAATTTGATTTGAATCATTTCGAGTTTTTCCACCATGACTAGTCATTTATATACCAGCACGTTCGCCGTTCCTTCTTCATCAAATACCCTTGGGCGAGTGATTGCAACCTGCTGCATCGTTTTCGGCACATTGGGTTTGATCTCCCATCCTGCCGGTCCTGTGCAGGCTCAAGAAGACGAAGCGATTGTCAAACCGGCGAGGTTGGTGGGGCAGGAACAGGAGGAAGCGAAAAAGGCTGCCGAAGCTCAAGAAGCCGCCAATGCCGAAGAAGAAATGATGATCGAGGCCACTGTGAGTGAAGCGACTGAGATCGGTCCGCGTGAGGTTCGCTTGAGCCTGTGGGATGGTTCGGTGTTGACGGGTGATATCGGCGTCTCGGAGATTCACGTCAAAACGAAATTCGGAATGCTTGAGGTTCCGATTGTCAACATTGTCACCTTCACGCCAGGATTAGCCAGCCTGCCCGATTTGCGTTCCGAGATCGATGAGCTCGTCGCTGAGCTGGGGGATCGTGAATTTCAAAAACGCGAGAAAGCTAAATCGAAATTACTTGACAAAGGTCCTGGTTTTCTCAGTTACCTCGGCGGCCTCCCCATCGACGGCAATGCAGAACAGAAGAAAAACATGCAATTGGTTCTCGAGGCGTTGGCCGAACAAGCCGAAGACACCTTGGGGAGCGATTCCATCAGCTTGTCTCTGGAAGACGCGATCACCACCAGTACGTTCACCATCGTCGGCGAGGTTCAAGAGCAGCAGTTCGACTTGGCGACCAAATATGGAATGTTGCGTGTCGAACTGAAAGACATTCGGACTGGCGATCGAACTTGGATGCTGGCAAACGAAGCGATCCAACGGAAAATTGATATCGACGCCGTCGCGTTTTTTCAACGAACGCCAAAAGCCACCCGGATTCGTGTTAACGCCGGAGACAAAATCTCAATTCGCGCCGAAGGTACTGTGCAATGGGCCTCGTGGGGAGACACCAATTCGACGCCGGATGGACTGCCGAATCAAGGTATGTACAACGGAATTCCCAGCGGGGCGTTGATCGCCAGGATCGGCAAGTCGGGTGATTTCATCAAAATTGGCTCCAAAAACGAGTTTATCGCCAAGACGAGTGGTGAACTGATTTTGGGCATCGCCATGCAAGATAATTTCTCCAATCAAGGCGGCTATCAATGGAACGGTAAATACACGGCGACGGTCCGCGTTGAATCTGGTAGAAAATAGTTGGGATGGGATTCGGTTCGCATGGCGGCCGGACAGATATCGTGATGTGCGTTTGGCCGACAACCATCCCAGGCCCGTTCCCTCTTTATTTCAGCCGAGTAAGGACGCCCATCCTTGATCCGTCGCATTGAACTCATCAATTTTATGTCGCATCGACATACGGTGATCGACTTGTCCGACGGTTTGAACGTGATTGTTGGTCCCAACAATTGCGGAAAGAGTGCGGTGGTCACGGCTTTGAAAATTCTCGCCGGGAATGACCCGTCAACGTATGTGAAGAGGCATGGAACAAAAAAATGCCAGGTCATCGTGGAACTTGAGGAACCCGATGGAACCCGACGCATCATCGAATGGGGCCGAACCAGCAGTCCTTACTACTTGATCGATGGACAGCGATACGATCGACTACGTGGCGCCGACCTCCCCGAAGAACTGCAGCATTTCCTAAAAATGCCAACAGTGAAAGGCGAGGCAAATGTCGACTTCGACATTCATTTCGGCGAGCAAAAGACTCCGGTTTTTTTATTGGACCGTCCCCCCACGCAAATTGGACAATTCTTCGCTTCGTCTTCCGATGCGGCTTATTTGGTCGCCATGCAGAAATTACACACGCGACGAGCTGCCGACGCTCGGGGACAAGCGGCTAGGATTGATGCCCATCTCCTGGAAATCGACAAGGCCCTCGCAGCCCTGGCCCCCAGTCAAGCGATCGGAGACGCGATTGACAACGTTACGCGTCAGCACCAAGGACTGCAGACGCAAATCCAACATATCCAAACATTACGTCTGTTTTCCGAGCAATTGGCACAGCTCCAACAATCGGAGCGACAACTGCAAGTCAAGCACAAAATAACACAACGCCTCGCTTCGCCACCGCCGTTGTCCGATACGCGAGAACTTCACGCCATCACCGTCGCTTTTCCGATAACGTCCAGCGCCGTCAACAGACTCCGTGCCACGGCCCATTATTTGGCTCCGCTCAGTAACCCTCCAAAAATGTCCGAAACGAATTCGTTGAGCCGAATAATCCAGGACATCGATCGAGCGAACATTCTCGCACGTCAACTTAGTCATGATCGTGAGATTCTAACGCGACTGGTCCGCCCGCCGCAACTCGCCGTTTTAGAACCGATGCGCCATCTCATGCAGGAATTAAGAACTTTTACTGACCACATCGATCTGCAAAAACAGCGGGCGACTCAATTAGCACCACTGGTGCCGCCACCCATCCTGGTGACGACTCAGCCCATCGCCGAGACTATCCAGCGACTCCACGAGGCCAAACGTCAGCAGCAAAAGAAACAACAGGAATTGGATTCCCTCAACCACGAGCTGGCGAGCCTACAAGACGAATGGAAAACATTTGTGGACGCGAACCCCGACTGCCCGACCTGTGGACAACGCCTTCCATCGGTTTGGCAAGAAAAACATGCGGAATCGGAGACACTGCCCCCGCTCCCAAATGAATCGATTTCGCAAACAAAAGATATCGCCTCCGTCTCCCCACGTCAGTCGAGATCGCCATGAAAACCGTTGTCTTTCAACCGCAAAACGCACTTGAACACGAGCGGCTTTGCGAATATTCCGGAGTGCTGTTTATCGGTGACCCGCATGTGGAAGCTCGGCAACCTGGTTTTCGTAAGGACGACTACTGCCAAACCATTTTGGACAAGCTTACCTGGATTTTTGATCTGGCCGCCAGTGAAAATTATTTGCCGGTCCTATTGGGAGACTTGTTTGAACGTCCTCGCGATAATCCCAACGGGTTGATCTTTAAACTGCTTGATCTGTTTCAAGGCCAAGAGTGCTTGACGCTGTTTGGCAACCATGATTGTTCCGAGCCACAACTGACCGAGGACGATTCATTGTCATTGCTATTGAAGGGAAGCAGGTTGAAATTGCTGACCCATTCAGCCAGTGACGATGGCACTTTGGCCGCGATTCGAATTCAACAACACACGGTCATCATCGGCGGTTCGTCCTACCGGCAGAAAATCCCCAAGGCCTATGTGTCTCCCCTTGAAACGGAACTGGTGATCTGGCTGACGCATCACGATATTGCCGATGACGAAAGCGCCCAGAGGTTTGGACTACGGCCGCGGCCGATCGAGGGAATTGATGTCGTTATCAATGGGCATATTCATCGTCGTTTGCCCGAAATACAACGCGGGAATACAGTGTGGTTGAACCCCGGTAATATTAGTCGTCGGTCCCGTAGTGAACTCGCGACGCAGCACACTCCAGCTGTCTTGCTTTTGCAATTCGCCAGTGAGACACCGGAATTCAGTTACATCGAAGTCCCTCACTTGCCCGCCGTGGATGTTTTTCATGAACGGGTCCATGACGAGTCGGATGAACTTGCGTTGGGCGAGTCTGCGTTCATCAGCGGACTTCAACAATTGGAGTCCATTCGTACACAATCAGGGGCCGGCCTTGCCGACTTCCTTCAGGCAAACGCACATCAGTTTAACCCTGACATCAACAACTATATTCATGAACTCATGCAAGAGGTCCTTGAAAATGCCGAAAAATGAAACAACGCCGCCAGCCCAATCCATGGAACAACTGGAAAAACGGTTCCAAAGCCTCAACACAAAAAAAATCCAAGTCGAAACTCAACTCGATGAAGAGACGAAACGATTGGAAAAACTAAAGGCCGACGCGCGTGAAAAGTTTGGCACTGACGATCTGAGTGAACTTCAGGCGAATCTTAAAAAGTTGGAGGAAGACAATGAACGGAAACGCGCGGAATATCAGCAGAGTCTAGACAAGATCGATCAAGACCTCAAACAAGTGGAAGCGACGCAAAACAATTAACGATGTTTTTTGCAAATTTTGCCCCGCTCCTCTCATGCGCACTGATCACACATCACCAGGCAGGCGATTTTTGACTCACGGAAAGATTCATGTCGGAAAACAAAACAATTCATCCCCCGCTGCCTTTACCCGATCCGCTACGGAGGCGGCATGAGCGTCTGGAACACCAAAGGGACATGCTCCTGAAATCGCGTGCAAAAGAACTAACGGAGCGTGAGAAGATTCAACGCCAATTGGACTTGGTGGAACCAGTCAAGGCGGCCCTCGAGGTTCTGTCCAATGAATTATTCACAAAAGTCATCGACTTGGTCCAGCGCAACCTCACGCATGCATTGCAAGAAGTCCTAGAGCAACCGATTCAGTTGCAAGCGAAATCGACGTTCCAAAACAACGGCTCTTCGGTCAAATTTTCTATCCTCCGCGATGGCGAGGAAGAGGACGTGTATCGGGGCCAAGGCGGTTCCGTGGCCAATGTTTTGAGCGTCGGCTTACGAATGTTTGCCATCAGCACGCTAGATCCGAGTGTGCATCGTCGATTTTTAATCTTAGACGAACAAGACTGCTGGCTGCATCCTCAATTGGTTCCTCGTTTGGTTCGGATTGTGAAACAGGCAGGAGATGCCTTGGGCTTCCAAGTCCTAATGATCAGCCATCACGATGTTACGCAGTTTCAAAAGTACGCTGACCGAGTCTACACGCTGAGCCCCGACACCGAGAATGGCGTCCGAGTCAGCTTGCAAAATCCCGCACCGATGCCCGCGCAATCATTCGACCTAACCGAATGGGATGAAGCTGACGAATGAGTTAGCGCAGTGAAACAAATTGTATTAATACGCTAACGATCAGGCTAAAAAAGTTAGCCATAAAAAAACAACAAGGCTCGCCAATGCGCCGATCAGGAGAGCGGAAGCCAATTGTAAACGCCCGGCATAAAAACCTCGCGTTGCATGATTGAGTCGTAAATAACCAAACAAAACAAATAAACTTCCGCACAAACTGACTGCCATCAACCCGGAATAAGCCAAGCGATCGCGCAGTTGAAGGTTGCGCAGTGCCAATTCAATTCGCTCGGCAACTGCCTCCGTGTAATCGAGTTGCACGTAGCCCTTGAAGAAACTGGCCGAAGGTAAGTTCAATTCTTTGGCAACCTCTTGAGTGTAGGTATCTTCGTACGGCAAAATCGCTTTTCGGTTTTCGTAAACAGCCTCATCCAATTCGTTTTCAATCAATGTGATCGCTCGACGAATGTCTCGTTCTGACCATTGCGTAGAAAAATGTTTCATTGTGGTTCGAACGACCAACTCGTGCAATTGCTCTTCAACTTGATGCTCTGTGCCGCGCGGTTCTGTCTCCAAAAGGTAAACATTCGCCGCATGATCACGCAGGCGTGCGTCACCCAACCATACGGGCACTTGGCCTTCGGAGGTTTTATCATCCAGAACTGAGGTTGTTTGTTCTGTAGCTGCGTTTTCCTGTGCGAAACAGTCTGCTGCTATTCCCGAAAGGAAAGCAAAACTAGCGACAACGCAAACCCAAAACAACGGCGCTTTTATTTGGCAAATGGGGCTACTCATGTGATCATCCCTAACTGAGTGCACTTCGACAAAACGGCAGCTCATTTCCTCTC
>JBGSIY010000334.1:0-1736 GCA_041742275.1 Pirellulaceae bacterium
GCTACCCTGTTTTTTTGTTGGCAAAGGCTAAAAAATGGTGACAGATCCCTGGGATCACCCGTCGATTCTGCCTCGACGTTGAGAAATGGCTGGCAGCCTATCCCTTTTCCTCGCCAAAATCATCGATGATTCAGACGATACCGTGGCAATCCCATCTGTCCCACTCCTCAAGTCCAACGGCGTTCTTTATTGAACCCCAAAGCTAATTTGTTTTTCCCATTTGAGTTGTGCCAGTTCTCCGGAAATCATGGGCTGGCGCTTGCCGACCAATCAGGGCCGCCGATCAGCATTGTTTATCGCGATCATTTGGCAATATAGATCGCCAAACTTTTGCCAACCAAAACACGGCTCCCCGATTTCGGGAATGTCGGACCATCAAAATCAGGAAAGACATCTTGAGGCGCTGGTTTTCCAGTATCGCAAAACAAGCGCCAATCACGGTTGCCCCAAGCGATCGGCAACGAAAATGTCTGATCGATTCTGTCCGCATTGAACATTAGCAAAATGTCGCGACTGACGCACAACGGATCGACCACGGCACACGTGGCACTTAAAACGCAAGTGATAGCCAAATCCGTGGAGTGCCAATTGACCCCCTCGCCTTTTGGGGTAAACCATCCCACATCGGGGTTGTCTCCGTTGGCTGATAGCTTACCCGTGAGATATTTGCGGCGTCGCAGGTTCGGTTGGTTACGGCGAAATTCAATGAGGGCTCGAGTGAACCTCACGACTTCTTCGTGTTGCTCCAGAAAATCCCAATTGATCCAAGAAATCTCGTTGTCTTGGCAATACGCGTTGTTGTTTCCCTGCTGAGTCCGGCGCATTTCGTCACCGGCAACAATCATCGGCACGCCTTGGCTCACCAGCAATGTGGTCATCATATTCTTGATCTGACGCAATCGAGCGCGTTCAATCACGGGATCTTTGGTCGGGCCTTCACTACCGTGATTCGTGCTGAAATTGTTGTTGTCACCATCTCGATTTTCTTCGCCATTGGCAATATTGTGCTTTTGATTGTAGCTGACCAAATCGTTCATGGTGAAACCATCATGTGAGGTCACAAAGTTAATACTGGCCCACGGTTCCCTTCCTCCTGATTCGTACAAGTCAGCCGACCCTGCCAAGCGAGTGGCAAAGGCCCCGCGTGTCCCTGCGTCGCCCCTCCAAAACCGGCGCACATCGTCGCGAAAACGGCCATTCCACTCGGCCCAGCGATCGGCACCAAACGACCCGACTTGGTAGGCACCCGCAGCATCCCAGGCCTCAGCGATAATTTTAGTGTCAGCCAACAGTGGGTCTTCGCTAATCGCTTCGATCAACGGGGGATTAGGCACCAGGTTACCATTGCGATCGCGACTGAGAATCGAGGCGAGATCGAAACGAAAGCCATCAATATGGTAATTGTGAACCCAATGGCGAAGGCAATGAAAAATCATTTCGCGAACGATCGGGTGGTTTCCATTCACTGTATTGCCGCAACCGGAATAGTTCCGATAGTATTGCGGATCGTTCTCCAACATGTAAAAGACCGGGTTCTCTAAACCCTTGAACCCCAACACGGGTCCTTTCTCATTTCCCTCGCACGTATGATTGAAGACCACATCCAAGATGACTTCAATGCCGGCTCGGTGAAGCTCTTTCACCATCTGTTTGAACTCGGTGACCACCGCACCGGGCGTCTGCGAAAAAGCATAACCAGGGTGGGGAGCGAAAAACGCCAAGGGGTCATAGCCCCA
>JBGSIY010000335.1:0-4880 GCA_041742275.1 Pirellulaceae bacterium
CCAAATTGCCGCTATACAAGGAGCCGACAACAATGCCGACGCTCACAAGGCGCCGCGCATGGGAGGGGTCGTCTGATTTGTGCGATTCTAAATTCAAGACCGTTTGCTCTCGCGAAGTAATTGAAGCTGATCAATAAAGCGTTTGTCAACATTTAGGGATAAGTTTTGAGCGAACGAGTAAAAGCGTCCGATCACGGTTCCCGCTCTAATATGGCCCGGTTTAATACATCCGCCAAGTATGTACAGGCCACCTTGAATGTTGTGTCGCACGCGAAAAACTTGGCGAAGTGTTGTCGGAATCATTTGTTGTTGAAGATCGCCAATCAATTTTGGCCGCGCAAAACCACAACTTCTGCCACATCGATACAACATCGTCACTAATTGCGAAAACCCCTCAGAGATTTGTTGAATCGCTCTCATTATTAGACTATCGCTGAGGAATTTTCGGTTTCGTTGGTAGCTCCTGCTCGTTTTCCAAACATCAAATGAATGTCCGAAAAACGCAGCATTAGTGGGCAGCTCAAGAGGTACAGAGCCGTCGCAATCAATATTAATAGAAACAGATTTGCCCAGCTCGTGTCGAATTCTTTGGAACCAAAGTAAAGCACCGTTGATAAACCCATCATGATCAATAGCATTGAAGACGCCGTAACAACATGCATCCATGAGTTTTGGCCAAGCGTTTTCCCTAGATAGAAAGCGTTTAACAAAACATTTTTCACCCCAAACATAATCACGTACGAGATTCCAAATCCGAGCAGACCCCAGCCAAACCTTGTTATCAATAAAACAGTGACCAAAATATGCCCCACGCTGAACGCCACATTCCACATCGCCATGGGTCGCAAAACATTTTTACCACGGAGCACGTGCGCGGCGGGAATGAAACAAATGCCTCCAGTCCAAGTCGCCAATATGGTAAGGCAAACTAAAGGCCAAAGTCCGACAAGCGAAATGCCCAACCATAACTCCAAAATCTTGGGGCCGAGTCCACAAAGAACCAAAACCATCAGTCCAGTGACATAACCCGTGATTCGCATGCCCAGCAAGATCCGTTCTGACAGCAAGTCGTTGTTTTCGGTAGACAAATAAGAATAGTAAATCGGCATCAGGACAGTACCGATCGCGGCCCCAATCGATACTAAAAGGGAATTCAACAGTAGCACGGGTCCCAATTCGCCTGTTGATTCTGCGCCCAAGATTAAATTGACCAAAATGAGTCCGGCGCCCAAATAAAGCAGGACGGCGATGTCATTGACAAAAACCCACCGACCAAAGCTCAACATTTCTTTCAGTCGCGACCAATCAAATGCTTGCCAACGAAAGCGGAGAGTCTGCTGGATTTTTCGTTGCATGGTCCAGACGAGTGCCGCTGCAACGAGTTGAAAGCACAACTGGTACGCGCCCACAACAACCAGGTTTGGCCCCCACCAATAAAATCCAATTGCCAACACCATCAACGCAATTAATCTTGCCACAAGCAGTTGTAAATTTTGCAACCAAAAATTGTGACTCAACATGTAAGGAACCCTGAGGACAGCCGTCCATGTGCCCAGCATTCCAGCCAGAAAAATCAAAAACACCATCCATTGCGTGGGTTGCTCAAGTCCTAATGGAACGTCAAACAACGAGGAGAAAAAAATCGTGACGATTCCGCCTACTATTAACAATGGAATGCTGGCCACGACGATGGCACCCACGGCGCTACAGTAGTACGCGTTCGCGGAAGTTGCGTCACCTTCATTTTGCTCCAGTGCTACGAATCGAAAAACAGAATTAGTAACGGCTCCTGTCACCAAACGTATCCAAGATGGAAACGTGTTGGAAAGTAGAACCATTCCATAGGCTGCGATGCCCAATTCCTGAATCAAATAGGGAGCCAGCGCAACACTAATTCCAGCTTGGAGCAAGATGGTCGCAAGGTTGCTCCCTGCATTCAGTGCGGTTTTAAAGCGCCCTGGCAAAATCCTAGGGGCGGTAATGCTCAATGCCCCGCTTTCAAAGGCGAATCAAGAAAGACAAATTGATTGCTGGCGTCGCCTAACAGAGGTAACTGGGAGTCTCTGGCACTGGTTATCGGAGCTTGCACCTCCCAATCAATTGCCAAGCTAGGGTCATTCCAGATGACGCCAGCTTCTGATGCGGGGTGGTATTCACGATTCACCTTGTAGTGGACACACGCGACCGGGGATATCACAGCAAAACCGTGAGCGTAACCTTCTGGGACGAACAGCATTTGTTTGTTTTTTTCTGACAATCGAAATGACTGCCAGCTTCCCAATGTCGGAGACCCCTTCCGGATGTCGACAGCAATGTCCAATATCTCACCTTGAGTACAACGAATTAGTTTCGCTTGAGCGAAAGGGGGATTTTGAAAATGCAGCCCTCTCACAACACCGCTAGTGGATACGGAATGATTATCCTGTACAAATGGAACATCGATGCCCGCCGATTGAAATTCGGACTGTTTGTAACATTCCCAGAACTCACCACGATCATCAGCAAACAACCGCGGTGTGATCAGCATTACACCAGGCAGGGATGTGCTTTGGAAATTAAATGGCACCAGAATACCTGTTTTTTAGAACCTTAGTTAAATAGTTATAGTATTCGCTGTTTTTCGGGACCGATCCGGATAGAACTTCCTCTACTGTGCGATAACCTTTTCGAACAGCGATCTCTTCCAGGCAAGCGATCTTTAGGCCTTGTCGCTTTTCTACCGTTTCCACAAAGTTCGCCGCCTGCATGATTGTTTCGGGCGTCCCCGTATCCAGCCACGCCATTCCTCGGCCGAGGATTTGAACTTGAAGGTTTCCCTGGTGAAGATAAATCTCGTTCAAAGTCGAAATTTCTAACTCTCCCCGTGCCGAGGGAAGAATCGTTTTCGCCTTCTCACACACGGATTGGTCGTAAAAGTAAAGGCCTGGAACGGCAAAATCAGATTTCGGGTGTTTGGGTTTTTCTTCAATACTTATCGCCTTCATTTGGTCGTCGAATTCGATAACACCGTAAGCCGTGGGATCTGCGACCTGATAACCAAACACCAACGCACCACCGCCCTCGATTGCACGGACACTTTCCTCAAGCAATTGGCTCATGCCATAGCCGAAAAAGAGGTTGTCGCCGAGGATCAAGCAGGCGGGCGAAGAATCTAAAAATGTCTCACCGATCAAGAAGGCTTCCGCAAGGCCATTGGGGTGAGGCTGAGGTTCATAAGCTAGTTTTAAACCCCATTGACTTCCGTCACCCAGCAGCCGTTCGAACAAGGGCAAATCTTCCGGAGTTGAGATGATTAGAATTTCCTGGATTCCTGCCAGCATCAGAATGCTGATGGGGTAGTAAATCATCGGCTTGTCGTAAACAGGTTGAAGCTGTTTACTGATCGCCGCCGTCATCGGATATAAACGGGTGCCTTTGCCGCCGGCGAGGATAATGCCCTTCATTTTCGTTTTTGTCATGGCTGCTGTTTCCAATGCTTCCTGTTACGTCGCTGTTAAGTTGTTCATAGTCCGCGGTCTTCACCTGAGAAAAGCCCAAAAAACAGTTGCGGGTCTAATTCTGATTTACGGCTGGATGACCTTCATCGACTGATGTCAAGCTGTCGTCGGTGTCCGTCACCGAAGGGACCGACGGTGGGTTCAAGCGACCTGTGTGAAACAGAAAGATCTTCGATGCATACGCTATGCAGACAATGGCAATCAGCTTCTTGATAACTCCCAAATTGAAGTTTTCCGCGTAGGTATAAAATAGAATGTCAATGAGCACTGCGTAAAATGCGACTGCAATTACATTGACCTCTTGGTTCCCTCTGAATCGAATGAATTCGAAAACACTTCGATAAAACATTCCCCACAATAAGAAAATGATGGCGACACCTGCCATTCCTCCACCGACGTAGGCACTGCCAGGCCCCGAGCAGCCCACGCTATGTTTTTGGTCGCTACGAATGCCATAGATTGTGGAATCGACCCACTGGGTCGTCGATAGATTTTGTTCATTAAGGCGCCGAATAAACCACTGATTATTAACCTTCAGTTCACCGAAGTGACTAATGATATTGGCTAGACGAGTTGTACCTTGCGCTCGCACCTGGATCTTCTCGATGAATTCGGATGCCGAATCGGCAAAATTCGAATCGGCTTTGGTAACGGACGTCCGAACCGAATGCCCAAGTTGAATTGCGGACATCCCAGCGAGTCCAATTACAACCAACCATCCAAATGAACGTGTTCGCTCATTTCGATAAAGTTGTTTTTGGTACCAAAAAACTGTGGCAATACAAATCAACACTCGAAAGATCATCCCGCGCCATCCCAATAGGGCTTGCGTGATGACCAGAATCAGTAGTGGAACAAAGGAGAACAAAGTTAAAAATGGTGAAGACTTCAACGTGCGGCCCAGGTGCCACAGCATGACGAAAAGCAATCCATCGAGGAGGATAAAGTGAAAATAGCCCGAATACGGAATCGATGCATAGGCTTTCGCGGCCCCGACGTTGAATTGCAGGCGAAAGGCTCCCGCAAGAATGGCGAATCCGCAAAGTAGCACTAATCGACCCACTCCAACATGAGCCGGACGAAAACGGGACGAAAACAATCGGTTCAATCCCAGCAGCTTTCCCGTGGGAAAAGCGGCACCCAAGGCAAATCCAATCTGAGCTATTAGAAATACCAACAGGACTTTGAACAAAATCGATGGGTCGATCTTTCCAAAATCGGCCACCATGCCTTGGGCAAACAAAGGGATGTTGTTACCAAATGTAAGAAAGCCCAACAGCATCGACGCTCCCGATGGGTGCAGGATGTTGTCCCGATAGATGAGGGTAATGGTCAAAATAAAAGCGAGATAAACCCAATACAGCCCCAGCAACCTCATGTCGC
>JBGSIY010000336.1:0-6376 GCA_041742275.1 Pirellulaceae bacterium
GGCAAACGGAGTGTGCCTGCTACCTTAGCCTTCGACCGCCCCCGCTAGAAGAGCAAACGAAATCGAGGCCAACAAGTTATCCATATTCCCACTCGCGTTCCGATGGGTATACGTCGTCACGGCCTTCGCTAGCTCCGGGTGGTGTCCGCATTAGGACACTCTCAATTTTTCTCCGAAGTGGAACTTCAGCGCGGTTTGCTGCGTAGGATGAGGCCTCATCGTTGGCTGACTGTCGCGGTTTCGATGACGTTGCAAATCAAATTGAGTTCAGAGGGAAGTGGAAGGTGTTAAACTGTGCGGCCTTGATTTGTTGTGACGATTACAGAAACAGCCTTTTTATCGGTATTTTCTCCGACCGGCTAAAGAAATATTCTCTTCGGCATGACGCGTGCGTAAGATGATGGCGGTAATGAAAGTCTGTTTTTGGACTCGGGTGATTTGCCCAAACCGAGTCAGCTTTAGGAGGGCCAAGACATGTTATCGATTGAAACCCTGATCTTTGCCGGTGTCGTGTTGACCATGGCCGTGATGATGTATCTGCGCGTAGCGCCCAAGTCAGGAAATCCCTTTGAAAGAAACGCTCTGTAGAGGGTCATGCCCATGCTGGCGGCATGTTCCTTGTCAGCGTAGCATCTGAGAATTTCTATTGATCTCGACAGCGTTCCAATAACGATTCGAATTTCGTTTTAAGCGAAGAAGAATTCCAGCCGGGCGGAATGGTTTGGATGTATCTCAAAAGCTTGCCGGCCTCAGCGACTTGGCCGGCCTCAATCAACAACCGGGCGACTTCATATTTGGCTTCGTACCAGATCTCTGTATGACTCTGAGCGTCATTGGCCACCTTTCGCCATTGAGCTAGAGCGGCTGTTTGTTCCGTCGCTTGGCTTGTTAACGCCCGGGCCAGCAACAGTTGTACTTCGCCCCATTGACTATTCGCGTCGGCGATCGGCTTCAACAATCGGGTGGCTTCGGCATGCTGGCCGTTTTGAAACAAAATTTGTCCTTGCTGAAGCTGCCAACGTACTTTATCCGCGGGAGTTGTCGCCAGCAATTCCAATCGGGCCGCTGTTTTCAGTTGCCACGTTTGCAGGGAAAGCCCGGGGCTATTTTGGCTGCGTTGGTTTAACAGACTTGCCAGAGTTTCCAGAGCGAGAGGATCGTCTTGAATCGCTTCCCAGTGTTCGTTAGCGCGGCCTTGGCGATCGGCCGCGTCAGCAATAAAGGCCAGGATCAGAGAACGTTGTCGTGTCTGCCAGTTGTTGTTTTCGGGATTCTTGATTTGCAGCGATTTCTCCAGCTCCTGAGCCATCTCGAGCGAGGGGAGCGATTGGAATTCGGCAACCACAGGAGCCAATGTCTGCAACAGATAAACGTCGGTAATTGAGGGCGCCGCGTCTGACTCGTCCAGGGAGAGCAAGCTGACGATCGTTCGTGAGATCCGTTCAGCGGTCGTCCGTGCAGCGACCGGATCCGACGTCAGCGACTGAAGCAAACGGGAAACAGCCAACCGCAAATCTTTGGCCGCTTCGATAGATTGGGTAGCTGCTGCGGGGATTTGCAAGTAGTTCTCGACGGCTAAAGAATACTCTTGGGATGCCATTTGCAGCCGAGCCAGCCACAAGCGAGCTTGATGGCTGGATTCGGTTCCCGGCCAATCACGGAGGTGTTCGACGAGGAGATCGCGAAACCGGGCCTTGGCCTGTTCGCTCGTCGCCGCCTGTTGGGCAACGTACCATGTGGCTCGCAAATGTGCCGTGCTGGCGTAAGGATGTTGAGGTTGTTTTTGAGCGAGAGATAACAGACCCCGAATGGCGTCGTCGAGTTGTTTCGTTTTTTCCAAGGCCTGGGCGAGTTTGAATTGCAGTTCAAAAGCTGCCTGCCATTGTTGGCTATCGATTGCCTGCTGGGTAGCATTGGCGTAGGCCGCTTGAGCGTCTGCCCAACGGGATTCGCGAAAGGCGACATCCCCCATTCGCGAAACGATTTCCAGAGATTTGTTCATTCCAGGAGAGGCGGGGTCGGCGGTCTTTCGATCGGGAGCACGGCCCGTGGCATCGACAAGCGTTCGCTCGGCGACTCGGCTCCAGTATTGCCCTTGTTCTCGTTCGATTCGCTGAATTAACTGCGCTGCCCGTTGGAGCCAGTTCTCTGACGATGTCGATTGAGATGAACTGGCGAAGGCGAGAATCAAGCGGAGCGCGGCCAACTGCGTTTGCGGTTGGAGGTGCGCGCTTGTGAGCATTTTATCGAGTACCGGGAGGGCCGACTCCAGTTGGTTGGTTTCAATGGCTAAATCGGCTGATTGCGACCAATAAGTTTCTAAATTGTTGCGGTTGAGCAACTCGACGGGGAGGCTGGAAAGAAGCGTTTGGGCTTCGCCCAGATTTCCTAATTTTCGTTGTGCCTCAACCATCAATAGCTGTGCCGAATGGGAAAGAGGGTGGTCGGGAGCGACTTGGCGCAAGGTGCCTTCGAGCCAAGAGACGACACCGGTAATGGCATCGATCCGATTGGTTTGGTCGTCGGCCGCGTACAACGTAGCGCGTTCGAGATTGGCAACCGCCAATTGAAAGCGGAGGTTGGCGATGATCGAATGGAGTTGCTCGTTGGAAAGGGGGCCCTCGGGTGTGGATTGGGTGGGCGCCGTTGACAATTGTTTCTCCAAATCTTTTTCAATCGCCTCCAACATTTTTCGCGAGTCGCGCAAACGAACGAGCCCTTGTTGGCGCAAATTGTCATCGGCAATGCCGACGCGATTTTCCGCGGCGATCAATTGTCCTTCGGCTAACAACCCCAGGGCCTGTTGAATTTGCACCAGTGGTGTTTGTGGATTTTGGGAATTCGATTCAGTAAAGGCGTTACCGATTTCTTGGATTTTTGCCCAGGCCATCCCCCGCTCGGCAGTGGGTGTTTGGACGGCGCGCGCCATTTGCGTACGAATTTTCTCGACTGTGAGGTTGGCGGCGATGAGTTGCGAGGTTGGGTTAGCCTGAATGTGTTGATCGCAGACACGATCGGCTAAATCAAATAACAGACGTTCTCTGAGGCCCTGCACCAGCGTTTGCGTTTCGTTTTGTTCGGTGGAGGTGGATGGCTGTGCCGAGGCATGGAAGGCGGTACTTCCCAAGATCGCTGCGAGCAGGCCCATCAAAAAAGTAAGTGATCGGCGAAGACGAGCTTCCGCAAAAACACGATTCTGTTGTGAAGACGGAGCGTTGTTCACTTTTATTTCCCCTGTGCGTTCACGGCAAAAGAAACTTTGGGAAAACCTGCCAATTTCGCCTCGTCATAAGCGGTGATGACAAAACCTAAGGGGACATTGGGATCCGGGTGCAGCACCAAGGGAGCGTCGATTTTAATGTCCGCCAGTGCCGTCAGTTGCTCGCGAATCTGGTCGATGGATGGGATGTTGGCACCATTAATTTGCCACGTGGGAGCGGTGCCGTCCCAACCGATTCGAATCACGACTCGATCGAAATCGTTTTCTTCCGGAGGTGGCGGGTCAGGGTTTTCAACTTCGGAACCCGTGAGTGACGACATCTGACTGGGTAACAATTGTTCGATGATTTGAAAACTGGTCGTACAGACAAAGAAAACCAAAAGTAAAAAAATAACGTCAATCATCGACGTCATCGCTTGGTCGGTCGACATGCTTTCGCGGTTGCGGATAAACGGGCTGGGGCGTTTCATCGGGCTCGCTCCTGACTGTAAACCGCATAGGACACGTTCCAGATTCCGACTTGGGTGCACGCGATCATGATCGGTTCGACGAAAGCATATGCCGTTTCCCGGCTGCCGCGAATGCGGACCTCCAGGTCATTTCCCTCTTGCTGGCGAAGTTCTTGCAGTCGCGAGGGGAGTTGCTCCGGTTTGATTTCTCGCCCCGACATCAGAATTTGACCGTCCGCGAGAACGTTGAGGGTGATGCGAGGCGTTTCCACTGCCGGCGATTCGACTCCGGATTTGGCGATGGGCAGTGGGAGTTCGATCTGGGTCTCTTGTTTGGCCAAATGACTGGAAACCAAAAAAAAGATAATCAGCAAAAACACGACATCGATCATGGGGGTCATGTTGATCCCCAGCTTTCGCGAACTGGCATAGCGAGGGGTTTTCATGTCGTCTCCCTCTTCTGACGGGAACGTCGCCGCAACGGAATGAAAACTTGTTGTGCGATGTAAGCGGCTTCGGCTACATACTGGTCGATTCGGTTTCGGAAAATGGCGAAGGCACCTATCGAGGGAATGGCGATGATCAACCCGAGTACTGTGGTGACCAGTGCTGAATAAATTCCTTCGGCCAATTGCGGTGCACTGGCCATGCCTTGAGTCGCGGCGACTTTTTGAAAAGCCATGATCATGCCGGTAACTGTTCCCAACAAGCCGACCATAGGAGCGACATTGGCGATGACCGACAAGTATTCAAGTTTGCGAAAGAGTCTGGCGGATTGTTCGGCCAACGACTCTTCCAGCGATTTTTCCACGGCGCCCCAACCGAATTCGATTTCGGAGATCCCTTGTAGTAAAACGAATGACAACAAACTGGGACGATCTGTGCAGGCCTGTTGGGCCGCTTTGATGTCCCCATTGGCTAGGGCCTGACGAGCGAGATCAGCCAGACCGTCGGGCAACAGGTCGCGCCGTCGAATCGAGATCAAATGATCAAAGACCATATAGGCGGAGGTCATCGAGAGGGCGAGCAGGACGATCACGATGATCATGCCAATTGGGCCGCCCGAAAAGAGGATCGAAAAGAATCCGCCACTCCCCGGACTTGCCGCCGAATTGTTTTGGAAAGCCTGCAATGGGTTAGCCATCAGAGAACCGAGCAACAGGCAACACGATTGTGACACCCAAAAACGCGATGAGCAAAACAAGGTACGCAAGGTTCAGTCCCTTAAATAGTTGAGTATTCGTTCCTGTCCACGTTGGATGGCACAGGTGCCCGATGGCTGTTTATTGATCAAGTGCCTTGGCGGCTTCCGCGGCCCAAGGCGTCTCGGGAAAATCCCGAATCAGTTCGCTCCAAAGTCGCGCCGCCTCATCGGCTTGGCCCTTATTTTGAAATAGACTTGCACATTGACGCAAGGCGAATCCCGCCTGGCGATAGTCATCGGCATGAACGATGGTGACCCGTAGCCACGCGATCGCGGCATCGTCGTCGCGACTGTTGCGTTGCAAGGCCTCGCCCAAAACGAGTAAAGGCCCCGAGCGAATTTCGGATGGCATGCGTTCAATTTGCCTTTCCCACCGCGCGAGTTGTGCCCCATCGGCAGTCAGCATTTGATCTCGCCATAGTTGTCCCGCTGCCAAATGGGCGATTCGTCCATCCAAGTCTCGGCTCAGGGTCTCTAGTTTTTTCAGGGCCTCGGCTCGGTACGGTGAGGCGAGCAGCCAACTGGCTCCTAACAACTGGGCAGGAAGTAAATCCGATGCCATCCATTTTTGGGCGGCAGCAACGGTACCCGCATCAGTCGAAACATTTTCCCAAGCCAAGGGGATCACACTAAAATTCCTTGTTTGTGGGTCGTCGTCAATCAATTGCAAGAAAGTTTCTCCGGCCAATTGAGGATAACCTGCCAAGTTGAGCAGGCGGACAAGTTGGGGTGCCATCATTCGTCGGGCCCACGCTCGCGTTTCTGCTCCCATCGCCGCCTGTAGGGACGGTATTGCGTCAAGCAAACGCCGTTCGGCTATTGCTTGTTGGGCTGACAGATATTCTGTCGTCCAATTCGAATCTACCGAGGCGATACGATCGGTTTCGATCGTGATCACGCGGCCACTTGTCTCCATGCGAAGTTCATTGCCGACCCAGTCGATGATTTGCCCGGTACGCGTTACATCTCGTCCCCCATTGTTTCCACGGACCACCACCGAATCTTGGGCAATGAGGGAAAGGGGGAGCATGACCGTGATAGCCGCAAGACTGTGCCATAGCGTCTTCCATTTCGAGCTAGAAATATGCCCCGATTTAACCGGGGTTCGATGGATTGGGTTCACGCGAAAAGAGACTCCCCTGGTGTGGTTGGCAATATTGACCGCGAGATCATTGTATCGTGATGAGCGAATTTGTGATGTGTCAGTCCGCCAGGCTAACAATATTCTTGTACACATATTGGCCACGATTTTGTTTGGCCAATCGTTCTAAGGATCGATCGGTCGAAGCCATTTTAGGTCCACTGCCAAATTCGATAGTGTTGATCACCGTTCCGGCTCGGTTCCAATCGGCGATTTGAGATAACTCAGCTCCCGTGAATCCGCCTTCGGCATCGGTCAACATGAAAATCACATCGGGGCCCAACTTCAGCGCTGCCTTCAGTCCATTCAGGTGATCCGTTCCGCCATCACCCCGAATCGATTGGACAAAACGCACCGCCTTT
>JBGSIY010000337.1:0-2131 GCA_041742275.1 Pirellulaceae bacterium
CTCCGATTGGTATTCGGTAAGTTGTCGTTTGAGTGTTAGGGGAACGTTCCGACCACCTTGGCTCCAAGTTCCCTGGGCCGTATCGCCCGCCTCATTTAGCTCGCCTGAAAATTTAAGTTTGATTTTTGGTATATCAAATTCAATTGTTTTGCCGATGATCGACCAAGTCCCCTCGAAGTCGGTTCGCCCCTCGGTGATGCTGTCAAAACGAGCTGCATTTTCACCCGAATCAGTCGTTCCTAAACGGAATTGCACCACCGGCTCGAGAATTCCCATTTGCAACTTTCCCACCCATGCCTCTCTCAACTGAAATTTTATGGCAGTCGGTACATCTTGGCCGAACGTACTCATCACCGACAGGCCCAGCATGATGTACTGCGACATCACCAGCGTTATCCAGTAGGTTCGATTCATCACGATTTCCTCTTACAAACAAGTCAGTCTTGTGAATTGCCTTTCGGCTCGCCAAAATGAGCAGCAGCGAGCATGCCCATCAAAGTGTATCTTAACACTGACCATTTAGTTGTCAATGACAACAAATAAGTATACAATTACATTCATGACTCACAAACAAACCATTATTGCTCAGATACGCCAACATTCGCGTCATTTGGTTCGTGAATTGGATGTCGTCAAAGGCATTTATTTGGGGACCGGATACACCTTTACCCAATGTCATGTCTTGTTCGAACTGTCCGCTCACAAAACGCTCGGCCTGATGGAACTGGCTGAGAACCTGCTTATGGACAAGTCGAATACCAGTCGAACCGTCAAAAAACTTGTCGAACTGGGGCTCGTCAAATCAGAAAAAACGACGTCGGACAATCGGCAAAAAATATTCCGATTAACACCCAAAGGCAAACGAGCACTGGACACAACGACGGGATTGGCAGACGAGCAAGTCGAACGGGCACTCCAAAATCTGAATGAAGAACAACAATTGCAGGTCATTCACGGCTTGCAGCTCTATGCCACCGCTTTGAGCCAAAGCCGTCAGCAATCCCGATTTGCCCTTCGTCTCATTCAAAAAAAGGACTGCCTTCAAATCGCTCGCGTCATTCGCGACGTGATGACAGAATTCCACGCCGTGGGTGAAGGCTATTCGATCAATGACCCCGAAGTCGAGGAAATGTTCGGCAATTATCGCAATCGGCAATCGTGCTACTTTGTAATTACCCGAGACGAACAAATTTTTGGCGGTGGAGGAATCGGACCGCTTCGCGGTGGCAGCACCGACACCTGCGAATTGCGGAAAATGTTTTTCCTACCTGAGGCTCGCGGTATAGGGCTAGGCCGACGGTTGTTGACGATGCTGCTGGATGAGGCAAAAAAACGGGGCTTTAAAAAATGTTATCTGGAAACTCTCGACCGCATGTGGCAAGCGAACGAGCTTTACCGCAAAATGGGCTTCGAACTGCTCGACAGTCCGATTGGCAAGACCGGACATAGCAGTTGCGACCGATGGTATTTGCTAAAGCTGTAACTTCGTCGCACACCAAAAATTCCCCTCGGAACGTCGCAGCCAACAACGCACAATACGTTGTCATAACTTGAGTCAACCGGTGAATTGGCGATTGATTTCAGTGTTTTGATTTGTTTGAGTCCACGCCGCCCCCTGTTCATTCGTTAGCAAATTCGACTGTCATCAAAAAATCGAAAATTTTATCCCTGTGGACTAGGAGATCCGTCGCAAGTGGAACCGCCTGCGGGTACGTGATAAGACAATGAC
Source organism: Pirellulaceae bacterium (assembly GCA_041742275.1). Lineage (GTDB taxonomy): Bacteria > Planctomycetota > Planctomycetia > Pirellulales > Pirellulaceae > BJ22. Next base: position 1,730 of record JBGSIY010000337.1, read on the forward strand.
GAACGCGCCCACGAGGGCCAGGCTGGTCGGTTCCGGGACTGCTACGGCAGTGAAGCCCAAATACAAGGAATTGTCGCCGTCCATCGAATACAAACCAAAGCTGCCACCTGCTAGATTATGGAACGATTCAAACGCCGAATAATCCAATTGCAGATTTTGGAGTGCCGAAAGAGTGAAGGCCCCGCTGGTGGAGGTGGCAATCAACCACTCGTAGTCTTGCGCTGGATCCCAATCAGCCAACGCGCTGAGATTACTATTGGCATCAATTGGCATCATCTGAATCGTAAACGTCCCATTTGCGATATCCAGATTGTTGGCATGCCACAGGTCCCAATCGACTCCTGCAGTGCCGTCCAAGGTGGCAACTTCCCATTCGTAGGTGCCTTCGTCGCCCCACTGGGT
>JBGSIY010000338.1:0-2213 GCA_041742275.1 Pirellulaceae bacterium
CAATATGACTGTGAGTGCAGATGAGACCTGGCATAATCCATTTGCCTTGAGCATCGACTCGCTGAGCATTGTCGGGAATAATTACTTGATCGGCTCGACCGACCGCCAGAATCTTTCCCTTCTCCACAACCAAAACGCCCGACTCAATCTCGGGGCCTTCGATCGGTAAAATCTTGGCGTTCACAAACGCTGTCGGTTGCTGTCCATAACCGGCATGAATTCCCCCCAACCAGGCGGCAACCACCAGGACGCCACAACCGGCCCACGTGAAAAGAAACTTTTGACCCAAACGCATGATGAGATCCTCAACCCGGATACTGAAACGGAATCCCTAGATCTTAAACCCTTCCCGAGGCGAATCCAAGTAATGGTCCCGCGAATGGAAACCGAAGTTTTTCTGATTCTCCGGGTGGGTCTCGCGTCAGAGGCACCCCCACGCAATCCGTTCAAAAATACGCGTTTTGGGTGATGCTGGAGCAACGGATACGAAAGTAAAGCAAGAGAAAACGAACAATCGAAAAAATTACCACGGTCAAACCAACAGCCTCCAGGAAACAGTTCCGCAGAACAGTAAACGAGCCCTAGCCAACTCGCGCGAGCTGGGCTGGGATCGATACAACCGGCAAAGTCATCAAGGCCCGGTTTCTTTTCGCTAGGCTGCAGAGTTTAACATTCCCAGTTCGATAACAACAGAATCGATTCACCTAAAGTTGCAGCGTCAGATTACAGTCTCAAGAAGGAACTCCGATGTCGAGCGAAGATTTGGATTTAATGGGTATTCGCGAAATTGAATCGCTTGATTTGCTGAAAGCCACTCGGCGGAGTCGCACTAAAGACAGTTCTGCTGTGCAAACACCGTTAGAGATCTACCTCCGCGAAATCAACGAAACCAAGTTGTTGACGGCGGATGACGAGAAAGACCTTGCGCGACGGATTGCCCAAGGTGACGCCCAAGCTCGTGATCGGATGGTCCGAGCAAACTTGAGGTTGGTCGTGAATATCGCACGAGGATATACGGGAAAGGGACTTGGACTCCAAGATATTATCGAAGAGGGTAATCTCGGATTGCTGCGGGCTGTGGAAGGATTCGATCCCACAATGGGGACACGGTTTAGCACCTATGCTAGTTACTGGATCAAGCAATCCATCAAACGTTCCTTGATCAACAGTGCCAAAACGATTCGTATTCCGGCATACATGGTGGAGCTGTTATCGAAATGGCGCAGAGCTACCAGCCGATTGTCCGAAGAACTCGGTCGCAGCCCCACGCCAGAGGAAATCGCTCGTTTGTTGGGGCTGCAAAAGCGGAAGTTGCCCATCATCAAAAAAGCCATCCAGATTTACAACGCCACTCCCACCACAGACCAATCCGATTCCGGATGGTCGCTCGGGGAAATGGTCATGGACGAACGCATGCGTTCACCGGATAACGAAATGCTGGACAATGACGTGATGAACAACGTCATGGAAATGATGGGCGATCTTGAAGACCGCGAGGCAGCGGTTCTGAAAATGCGGTTTGGTTTGGATGATACCGAACCCCATACGCTGAAAGAAATCGGCGAGAAACTGGGCCTAACACGGGAACGTGTCCGTCAGATTGAGACCGAAGCGTTGCGCCGTTTGGGCGATGGTCTTCGCGATCCATTGGATATGGATTTAACGATGCCCTATTAGGGAAATTTCTGAATGGCCGCTTGCAGAACAGAAGCAATGATCGGCAATCCAGTCGGCCGGTGTGTGTGGTCCAACACGGAACAAGTGGGACGAATCAGGGCGTTTGACAAAACAACGACCTGGCGTCTTCGGGACCTCATGTTCTGTGCCATCACATGTCTTGTGCCATCAAAGGGGTGGTCGTCGCGAAACGACCACCCGGCGAAGCGGCTCCGTCGGTTCGTTGATACATTGATCGCCTGCAAAAGGACATACATTTAACGCCCTCGACGCAAACGGAATCTTTACCACCCAACTGAGACCGGCTGAAATTGTCCTGGCAGCAGAGCCCTACGTTTTCCGTTTTCGGATAAGAACAAAGTAATTGTCCGGGAATAAGTTCCTGCCAAAATAAAAACTGGATTTGGCTATGGTACTGTTCTTCAGGAATGTATCTGAAAGAACTTGTCGATTTACCCTCATAGGGGGTTAGTAGCTATTACTCAATTTACCCCGGTAGGGGTTACCAGATATTAGCCGGTGGTTGAGCGCAGCGA
>JBGSIY010000339.1:0-4973 GCA_041742275.1 Pirellulaceae bacterium
CCACCACCGTATTAAAGACAGCCCAAACGTTCTGGTATCCCAATGCAGACGAACTACCAACAAAAGTTCGCGTCGCCCTGGACAATTATGTGCAGGTCTCGCAAACCCGCAGTTTGGCTATTGTTCCCATTCGCAGGTTGCCTAATGAACTCGATGACGCCCATACATCCCCTGAATCACAGCCCGTTATCGGAGGAATCGTTTTTGAAACGTTTCAACAACGGTGGGACGAAAGCATCGAAGAGTCTCGTATCCAACGATTGGTGCCTCACGTTTCGAACGCCATCGGGAATTCCCTGGCTCACCAGCGCATTTTTTTATATCCACTTTGGAGATGCCTTGGCCGACTTCGTTTCTTGAAACAACCGAAATATTTCAACAAGGTACTCGTTGGGGTGAGTGTTGTTATCGCTCTATTCTTGGCACTTTTATTTTGGCCTGTCCGGTTTTATGTTTCCGCAGATGGGATACTGATTCCCTCCCGTTGCAAACCTGTTTTCAGCAGCATGGAAGGCGAAATCGATGAGGTGTTTGTCAAGCATGGGGACCGTGTCCAAAAGGGTCAGAAACTCATCCAGCTTTCCAGTCGCGAACATGAGTTTCGAGTCGAAGAAATGGAAAGCAAGCTCAAAACGGCGCGTCAACGCCTCACGCATATTGAAGATCAGCGTCATAACCCCAAACGAGAAAATTCGCTGGTCGATATCGAAGAGAATATCGTTTCCTTGCGAACACAAATCGAAACCTTAGAAGCACAGTTGGCGATCCTCAACAAAATTTCGGAGCAACTGTCCCTCTACAGTCCTATCGATGGACAGGTGATCACCTGGGATTTGCAGCGTCAATTGGCGAATCGCGTTGTCAACAGCGGCGTTCGCCTGATGGAAATTGCCGACAACCAAGGCGAATGGATGATCGAAATCGATTTACCCATACGTCGACAAGGACATATTGCCAGAGCGTTGGTGGCAGGGGATGGGGAAGCTCTTCAGGTCACGTTCTTGTCTGCAGCCGACCCCTCAAAAAAATACACCGGATCTGTAGTAGAAATTGCCAGCGACGTTTCCATCAGCGATGACAATCAACAAGTCATCAAGGTTCTAGTTGCCCTCGAAAATAGCGATATTTCGATTGATCAAGTACGTTCGACGGTGGCGGCCAAGGTCTATTGCGGTCAATCGAGCCTCGGCTACCTTTGGTTTCACGACATTTGGGAATTTATCCAAAAACAAGTTCTCTTTCCCGTTCTCTAATTCCGCCGCACGGTCAACAGGCATGTCGACGTTTACCTAAACAGGTTCACGCTCTGCCACACAGTGATTAAAAAGCGATGACATCGATAACCCCTCAATTCAACGCCAGTTCGGATCGTTGGGTCGGTATGCGCACACGTTCTGACCTGATCGTGCAGGACGTTATCCTCCAGGGGGAGCCATGTTGGGTCGTAAAAGATCCGTTGTCGATGAAATTTTATCGACTTCAACAAGCGGAGTTTTTGGTTTTTGAAGCCTTACGCCAGAGGACCAGTTATCGAGAGTTGAAAGAGAAACTGACTCGCAGATTCCCCGAACATTCAACTCGGTTGGCATCAATACAGCAACTGGTCCTCCAAATGCATCGAATGGGCTTGCTCATTTCCGATACGCCAGGCCAAGCGATTTCGTTACGGAAAGAACATCGTAAAGAACGTCAACGGAAATTGGCTAGTCTGCTGACCCGAATCGTGTCACCACGATTTCCGGGATTTGATCCTGAGTTCCTGCTTACGTTCCTGTATCAACAGTTGAAATGGATGTTCACGGGATGGTTTACTTGCCTTGCTTTGTTGACCTGTTTTGCCGCTATGATGCTGGTCGTCACAAACCTAGACGATTTCTATTCGCGTCTTCCCGATTTCCAAGCCTTCTTTGGGCTGGAGAATATTGCGTTGATGCTCACGTTGTTAATCATAACCAAGAGTCTGCATGAGTTGGGCCACGGCCTGATGTGCAAACATTTTGGCGGCGAGTGCCATGAAATCGGCTTTATGTTGTTGGTCTTCACGCCAGCCATGTATTGCGATACTTCGGATTCATGGATTCTGCCCAATCGTTGGCATCGTATTGCGATTGGCGCCGCAGGCATGTATGTCGAAATTTGTATGGCCGCTATTTGTACGTTTATCTGGTGGTATACCCATCCCGGTTGGCCCCATTATGTCGCGCTGAATATTATGTTCTTGAGTTCTATCAGCACGTTGGTTTTCAATGGCAACCCGCTATTGAAGTATGACGGTTACTATATTCTTTCAGACTTCCTCGAGATTCCCAACCTGAGCCGTAAGGCGAGTTTGACGTTGATTTCGAAACTGCGAGTTGCGGCGTTGGGCCTGAAACCGATCAACGACAGGCAGATGCCCAGCAAGAACCGAATTTTGTTCTTGCTCTACAGCGTAGCCTCTTTAGCCTACCGTTGGTTCGTGATCTTCGCCATTTTTTGGTTTCTGCGCGAGGTCCTTGAACCTTACGGTTTGTCGGTGGTGGCAAACATGATGATTAGCATCTCGCTTGTCGGTATGATCGGAATTCCACTGTTTAAGGCAATTAAGTTCATGTCCATTCCTGGGAGGTTTCGCGAGGTGAGTAAACCACGTTTGGCGGGAACCATGGCGATCGTGTTGTTAATGTGCGTTTCGATCAGTTTCGTTCCGATTCCGCATCATGTTTTGGGATACGCACGCGTTCGACCCTATGATCCGCAAACTGTATTTGTCACCGTTCCGGGTAAACTGCATGAAATTTGCGTGAGCCCAGGCGATCAGGTCGAGAAAGGTGACGTGCTCGTGGTCCTGGAAAATTTAAATGTCGAGCTGGAATTACTTAACCTACAAGGTGAGCTCAAGACGGCCATGAGCGACCTGGCAGGCTTGGAACTGAACCGAAATCAATTGCTCGATTCCGAGCGTTTGATTGTGGACCTCAAAGTGAAAGTGCGAAATCTCGAATCGCTTATTGAACTCAAGCAACAAGATTTAAAAAAGCTTGTTCTGCGCGCCGATCGGGCAGGTGTGGTGATCATCAGCGAAAACGTACCTCGCAAACCGACTCCCCCATCAGAACTGCCGCGATGGGATGGAACGCCGCTGGATCCAAAGAATGTGGGGGCAACGCTGGAGACCAACACTGTCGTCTGTATGGTCGCCGAACGTGGAAAGTATGAAGCGACCATTGTCGTGGACCAGGCGGATGTGCAGTTGGTTGCAGCTGGACAGTCAATATCTGTAATGCTCGAGTCATCACCCTGGAAGCGGCTTTCCGGTAGGGTTTTAGATGTTAGCCAAGATGAGCTGAGGGTGATTCCCCGTGAACTCTCCCAAACGACAGGAGGTCCGATCGCCGTCAAGCCGGCAGCGGACGGACAGGAAAAGCCACTGTTCACATTTTATGAAGTCTATGGAGAACTGTTTCAAACAGAAGACCTGTTGGAACAGGAACTGGGAGCAGGTTATTTGGGTCGCGCCAAAATCCAGGCCGGGCACTCCACGTTGGGAGGCATCGCCTCACGCTACGTGCGAAATCTGATTAACTTCAAATAGGCTTTAGTTGATTTTCTAGATTGCTGAGGCGAATTATTGGGCTACTTTGATCGTGAAGTCATCCAGCAGAGTGCCTCGTTCCGACTCCAACTGATAGATGGCTTGTTCTCGGGCGGTCAAGGCGCTTTGCAGGGCCAGTTCGGCATCCAGGTACAACCGCTGCGCCTCCAAGAGATCTTCGAAGCCAGCCGCGTCCGACTCGTAGGCTGCCTTGCGGGCTAAAAAAGTATCTCGAGACGCACTTCGCCGAAGGGTGGCCAGCTCAATGGTGCGATTGGTTTGATACGCCGAACGGTAGGCTGTCCCCAGCTCATGGATAATCTGCTGTTGCATCTCCTCCAGCACGATCTTCTCTCGGGTGGATTGCAGGCGTGCGTTGCGCAATCCCGCCCTTGCACGACGCTGCCCCGCGGGAGCTTCGTAACTAAGTCCGACCTCGATTTCTTCATAGTTGCCGTCCCATGTTTCATTCAAGGCACCGGCGAACTTATTGCCATTGCCAATCAGATCATCCCCTAAACCCGATAATCGATACGTGGCAATCGCGTCCAAACGAGGGAGGGTAAAGTTTTTGGCAGCGACCGTCAGCAACTCGGCTCGTTCAACGCGATGTCGCTGTTCTGTAAGTTCGGCACGGCGAACCAAGGCGTCTTGGGAGAGGCGATCCCAATCGTAGGACGGCAGGAAGCGACTGGGTTCATCGGTGGGCCGCAGCAGATGGCCACCGGACTGCGGCAGATTCATGAGTCGCCGCAAGTTCGCTTCCGCCTGCAGAACACCAGGCACCTGGCCGGCCCGCACTGCGTTTAACGCTTGGTCAAGTTGAATTTCAAATTGCAGGTACTGTCCCCTCGCTTGGGCTTCGCGATCTGCCTCGCCGCCTGGCAGTCCATTTTCGTACTTTGCTTTGACGACTTGCCATGTTTCAAAACTGGTGTCTCTTACCGCGCGAATTGCCTGATAGTTTTTGTAGGCCAAGTCGAGTTGCCAATAGGCGTTGACAATTTCCAAAACGTATTCGCGAACTCCCCTCTCAAAACGACTGTACTCGACCTGGTTATCAATGCGACTGATTTCAATTCCCGAAGTGCCCAGAAAACCGGGCCGACTGTTCGGTCCCGCAATTCGATTAAAATCGCTTCCACGACCCTGCAACAATGGTTGTGCAATTGTAGCTTCCACCACACTTTCCCAAGAATGAGGAAAAAACACTCGAGGATTGTTATTGCTGTCATGAATAATGCCTGGATTGAGCGCGAATCGAGTTCCATACTCATTCAGCTTTTCAACGCCAAACGACAGACGTGTCAGATCCTGTTGCACTTCTGCTGCGTTGCCAGTGGTGGATGGGTTATTGAAGAAGTCGTCGTTATTCGCATAACTGCTGTTACCCGTGATC
>JBGSIY010000340.1:0-2850 GCA_041742275.1 Pirellulaceae bacterium
TTTGATGCCGATTGTTTTGTTGTTGTTTTGGACTCCTTTGCTTGAACTGCTCGTTTCCCTCGTGTCCGGGATTCGTCACGATTTTTCAACAATTTTCCGCTGCAACTTTTCGACTTAAAATTTCCCCGTAACGATCACGTCTATTCCTGTTCTGCTAAAATAGACTGAAAATGTTTCTCGTTGCGCTTCTCCGGGGACCTCGATGAACGCCAAATGTCTCGTCCCCTTCCCTGCAAATGCACTTGTTCTGCTGCCGATTTTTCGGGGAACGATTCCTTTTGGGTGGCAACGAGCAAGTCAACTTTTGCAGACGAGATGAACTGAACGACAAAGTAGACGATAGCCAATGAAAATTTTGGGAGTGATCCTTTGCACGCCGTGAAACGAATCGATTTGACCGATGTTGGAACCCTGTACGAATCTTTCACGTCCGAAAGGAGCAGTCAAGTCGTGGATCCCATGGACTTTAAAGGCAGCAGACGCGAACCGAACGTGAAACATCCGGCGAGCATTTGTCGCCTTCGCGTTCACCAATTGACTACGCTGTTGGGGATTCGCTGCCTGTGTGGAATGCTCATTTCCTGCATGGCAATCTCCTGTTATTCATGGCAAATGCCAACAGTCTCCCCGTTGCCATTGATCGATTTGAATGCGGCAACCGAACTGCAAATTGAAGTTGATCGTGAACCCGGGCAGTATTTGGGGCATCCGACAACTCTGCTGTTGGAAGATGGAAAATCGGTGCTGTGCGTTTATCCAAAAGGACATGGCAAGGGGCCCATTATTTACAAACGCAGTAGCGATGGTGGGCAGACGTGGAGCGAACGATTGCTGACCCCGGAAAACTGGAGCACCTCGAAGGAAACGCCAACCTTGCACCGGGTCATCGCGCCGGATGGGCAGAAACGTATCATCCTATTCTCCGGCCTGTACCCGGCTCGCATGGCCATCAGCGAAGATCACGGGGAATCGTGGAGCGACCTACAGCCAATTGGAAATTGGGGGGGAATTGTCGTGATGAGCTCCGTTTTCGAGCGGCGCACGGGCCCGGGTCATTACATGGCCATGTTTCATGATGATGGACGGTTCTTCGCGTCGCAGGGGAAATTGCAAAACCCAGTTGAGTTCAAATTGTTGCAAACGTCCTCTGTCGATGGTGGGCTCACGTGGTCGACACCCCACACGGTCCTGGCATCGACCCGTATGCACTTATGCGAACCCGGCGTTATTCGCAGTCCCGACGGTACCAAATTAGCTTGTTTGCTCCGAGAGAATCGTCGGGTTCAGCCATCCCAAATCATTTTCTCCAGTGACGAAGGTCAAACATGGAGTGAACCGCAACCACTACCGTTCGATTTATGCGGGGACCGGCATACGGCCAAATATGCTCCCGATGGAAGACTATTGATTTCGTATCGACGCGTTTGCGTCAACGGGGAATCTTCTCCGGTCGATGGAGATTGGGTGGCCTGGGTCGGTACATTTGATGATTTGGTAAACTCGCAACCAGGCCAATATTTGATTCGCCTCAAGGATAACTTGGTTGGCAAAGATTGCGCCTATCCGGGCGTCGAAGTCTTTGAGGATGGCACCTTTTTATTGACAACCTATGGCCACTGGCTGCCCCAAGAACAACCCTATATTCTGAGCATGCGTTTTACTCTGGAGGAAATCGATCGGCGCGCCAATGATGCTGCGTCAGAAGACAAGTGAATTTCGTCAGTAGCAATTCAGGATCGATTGTTGGGGCTGGCGTAGGGGCTTTGACTGCCCGATGTCGCCTCATGTTTGGCCACGAACCCTGAAAGCAGTTGGACATTGGGGAAATAGTTTACGGTTTCGTTTGCAATACGGACGGAGATCGAACTTACACGCAGAGGCATTCGATGAACCTAAACGAGCGGGCATGAGTTTTTTTGCATTTGGGTCGATCAAGATAAACTAGAGCTCATCATCGTACTTGGCAGCAACCTGGTTGCCGTGCTATTTTCCCGGTTCAAAACCGTGGCCAATTCGCGAGCCATCGCCCGTCGACGGTGGGGCTGAAAACGCATCGTCACAAATCCAGCTTTGCCTGCAAGTCGTTCAGCCTCGTCGGTGGCACAAACGGCGCAAATGTCGGTCGGCAGGTCTTGCTTTAACCATTCTTGAACGGCCAACGCCGAGTCAAATACCACCGCATCCAATCCCCGTTGTTCCCAGTCCAGATGGTGAGCATCCACTGGGACGGCAACATGTTCACACAGATTGATCCGGGTCACATTTTCAAGACTTTCGTGATCAACGTCGGTGGGTTTTTCAGGATTGTGTCCAAGTCCCAACTCCAAGATTCGTCGCGGATTCAAACGGCTTGTTTCGATGGTGTTCGCAGCAATCGCCCTCGCTCCTTCGTGGCGTGAACTCAACTGGTACCTGCTCAACTCTCGCTCAAGAGTCTCTGTTGATCCATCAAACGGCGGAAGTTCATTTCTGGCGATCCTCATTTCAAACAGGTGTTTGGATAAGGGGCTGATTACGTCGAGTGAAGTTACCCGCAATACATCAAATTCCGCGATCTGTTTCAGTGCCTCGTGAGCGGATGCGTTGAGGGAGTGGGGGCGAGTATAACCGACTGGCGTCACCAATACTTCGGCACCGCGCTGAAACAATTCTTGGACAAGCGTTTTAGAACGCGTACGTGCGAGTGTTACAGCAATCCGGCGTCCCAATAGCGGCAAGCGTGTTTGGTAATCTAAAACGCTTTGCCAATCGGGGTCACATGACGCGCGTATCGAACCATCATCACAGGCTCGGACGACCTCCCCGACGATCATCACCATGGGTTGCGTAAGTTTGGTTGCATCGGCGATG
>JBGSIY010000341.1:0-8078 GCA_041742275.1 Pirellulaceae bacterium
GGGGCTGGCTGTCGCCCGTTGTGAACACCGGTTGCAAGGATGGTGTAAACTTTTTTCGTTTTCTAGGACACGAGGCGCGGCTCAAGTCGCAAGCACCTATGTCAAGCAACCGCCCACATCGTGCGGCAACACACAAAATCAGCTCCCCACTCGATGGGGCGGCAAAGAATGGGACTGGCAAAAGTATTGTCGACCAGCAACTGGGCGTCGCGTGAATGAGCCAATTCGGCCAAGGCTCGAATGTCTGCTACTCGGAGCTGCGGATTGGAGATGGTTTCGACAATCAACATCCGCGTCTGATCGGAGATCGCCTCGGCCGTTTGATTTAAGTCCTGCATGTCGACAGTTCGGAACCGAAGCCCCCAACGATCCAACTGACGAACCAAAGCATACGTTTTTCCATACAGTCTCGAGCTCAATAAGACCTCGTCGCCCGCGTGCAAGCGATCCAATAGAGCGAGGGACAGCGCCGACATGCCAGAGGAAGTCACCGCTGCTCGCTCAGCCCGATGCAGTTGGCGACATTTTTCTGCCAACACATCGGCGTTGGGATGTCCATCGCGCTGGTAGACATAGCCAGGCAACGCTCCGGCAAGACGTTGATCGGCGTTGGCAGGGGTATCCATTTCGTAAACGACGGCCGGATGAATGGGTCCCCGGGAGGCCGCCGTTATTTCAGTAGAAACAGAAACTTTACTGGGACAAATGTCTTGGAGTTGCTCGCGTTTGCTCATATGATTGCGTCTATCGTTTTTTTAAAATTTGTTTTTCCTCGCTAGATCGTAGGCGTGATTCACCAACCTGACAATCGACCTGAGAACTCTTTCGACACTCTCAACCCAACTACCCGTTCGCTGGGTTTATGGGACGGCGTATCCATTATCGTCGGCACGATCATTGGGGCAGGGATCTTTGAAAATGCACCTCTGGTTGCAAAACATGCGGGGGGCTCAACGTCCCTATTGATCGTTTGGCTGGTGGGCGGGGCTCTCGCCTTTGTGGGCGCCTTATGTTTCGCCGAACTGACAGGTCGATTTTCTGATCGGAGCGGAGGGGACTATTGGTTTTTGCGCGCCGGCTATGGTCGCCCCGTGGCGTTTTTATTTGGCTGGGCATCCTTTTGGATTATCCGACCCGGAAACATCGGCCTCATGGCATTGACCTTTGGCCGTTACGCTCATGACATCTGGCCCCTGCGGGATGGTGCCTTGCAAGGTTCGCGGTTTATCTATGCCGTAGCGGCCGTGACGGTCCTCAGCGCGATTAACTTGGCGGGCATGCGCACCGGAAAAATCACTCAAAACGTATTGTCCCTGGCGAAGGTTTTGGGGATCGGCACCGTGATTGTCATCGGCTTCCTGGCCGCACCGACCGAGTACTCGATGGCTAACGCCGACATTCTTGAGTCTGCTTCTCATTCGGCTTCCTGGAGCGACTGGGCTCAAGCCCTGATCCTGGTGATGTTCGCCTACGGTGGTTGGAACGATCTGGCTTTTGTTTCGGGTGAAATCAAACATCCCGAACGCAACTTGTTTCGCTCGCTGCTGTTGGGAACCGGAATCGTGGTTCTGATCTACGCATTGCTGAACTGGGTTTTCATTCGGCAACTCGGCTACGACGGATTGGCACAAAGCCAATCGATCGGCGCGGACTTGGTACAAACGAGCATTTCATCCCAGTGGACTTGGGGACTGGCTCCCGGCCGATTATTTAGCATCCTCGTTTGTCTTTCTTGTTTGGGGGCTGTCAATGCGCTGTTGATTACCAGTCCCCGCATTTACGCCGCAGCCGGTATGGATTACCGATCACTCAGTTGGATCAATGCCTGGAGTGAATCGCGCCAAGTGCCGTGGCGTTCCGTAATTTTTCAATTGCTCGTGACACTGGGCTTACTTGTTTTAGCGTGCCAAGACGAAGAGCCCTTCAGTGCCTTGGTCAATGCAACTTCCCCCGTTTTCTGGAGCTTTCTCGGTCTGGCTTTTTTTTCCTTGGGCCGAATTCGCCGCGACCAAATTGCCTACACGGGATTTGTTGCGCCGGGGGGAATTTGGCTTTCCCTACTAATGACCTTCACTTGCCTGGCCATGTCGGCGGCCAGCCTGCATTACTTGGGATCCCAAGGCCGCTATGATTTTGCGTTCGTCGTCGCCGCGGTCCTGATCGGCGGGATCGTCGCTGAAAGGTTCTTACGGTCCTAGTCCCCGAATCACCTAGTGGCGCACCCGGCAATCAGAGGCCCGACACTCCAGCCATTCACAACCACAAACCAAGGCAGAGCCGCATAGAAGCGGGCCGCATCGAAGAGCGTCGCCCAACACGAAATTTGCCCCACGCGAAAAATAGCTTAATGCGAAAAATAGCTTAACGCGAAAAAGGAACCGCCGTGTTGGTTGGATTGACACTCGCATTCAAGGAACCGGGGGCTGTCGAATATAGCGCCGGTTTGGAAGCGGGACTGGCTCCCACTCGCAATTGTTTTTTCTCGAACACATTTCCGGCACACTGCACGAACCTGTCTCGAACGTCAGCCGAAAGTCCCGTTAATCGATGCGCCATCCCTTGTACACGGGGTCAATTTTTTTCCGTCGTCTCGTTCAATCGTTGCACAAAGTTTAACGACTCGATGAAATTGTGATCCGCCGTCTTCCCGACAATCGGACTCAACGTCCGCGCCACAAAACCTGCTGCCGTATTGTCGACCTTCAGGAACACATCGCAGTGGTTGATGGCCGTGGCCGCCCCCGTCGCACTCTCACCGTACTCGGTTCGCAACACAATCACGCACCGGCCTTGAAGCGGGCGACGATTCAAAGGCCCTTCGTAAGTTCCCTCGCCGTAATAGAGATGATAACTGTTGTTTCCATAAACCAACTCAATATCACTGATCGTCCCCGCTCCGTCATTGGAGTGCAGTGAATAGGGACCGGTGCGTTCGGTCTCCATCTGAGTCACTTCCATTAATCGCCACGTTTCCACGATAATTTCCGGGTAACGTACCATGAGCCGGAAATAATCAGGATCGACTTCGATCGAACTGACGGGCAAACGGCGATACAAACTGGTATGCTGCAAAACGTCGGTAATTTTTTGTCGCGATTCTGGAGTCAATTCTTCCAAAGGAATCGACGCAATCGCTTCATCTTTTGCCGATCGCGAACTGGTTCCCAATGTCAATTGCTGGGCGCGTAGTTCTGTCGCTATGATCCATGGACAAATCCATAAACCGATCCAGATCCTCCAGGGAATTCGGCTTAAGACCTGGGAACAATTGTGGCTAAAAGCCATTGGTCACCTTTCGACTCAGATTTCCCCCCATCGAAAACCCAAACGCGGGAATAGGTCTTCGAAAACGATCGCATTTCCAGGCGGTTCTCGCCGTCGCACCACGCACTCATCCTCCCCAAATTACGAGAATCGGCGCGCTCATGCTAACAGCGTAGACAAAAGGTTGTTTCGACCATTTACGGCGTTGTTGGTCACTGAATTTTTCAGACCCCGTCACGGGAAAGCAGATTTCAACGGGTTCGAGATGCAGGCGTGATAGCAAATTGTTAAGACGGGTTAGATGCAGCCCTTTTAACGCGGCTTACCCATCCGTGTTCACCACCAGATAATTTGTGGCTTCTGAAAGTCCTTAACCAACGATCAGGCTCTCTAACAACGATCCACCAAAATAAGCCGCGATGGAAACGAGGCCCCCAACACACACGCCGGAGAGTAAAAAAATAAATGCTAGCTCGGACGTCAACAATTGAAAAATGGTGAGGCGACTGCACCCCAACCGAAACATCGTTTGCATTTCGCCTTGCCGCAAACGCAAGGAAAGCGCGACCACGAGAGCCAATAGGCACAGTGTCGATAACCCCACCAGGAACATACTGGCATTAAATATCTGCGATAATTGAAAGACCAGTCCCATGAGTTCACGAATCACATCCTGCGGAACCAAAAGTTGCCCTCCCGCATCCGTTCGTTGATAGCGCCCCATCAACAGCGTTTCCGCTTTTTCATCCGGGGCGATGGCAATAATTCCGGTGAGGGGAAAGGTGTCCAGGTCACCATGAAAGTGAACGCCCGAAATATTATCTGCAGTGATTTCCAAAAAGGGTAAAACGGAGGCCAGGGCCACGACATGTCCATCCTCACGCGACGCGACCTTGCCAGGATCATCGACGTCGGCCAGATCTTCATGACCATGCCCCAAACCGGCGATCAACCAACTGGTTTTTACGTCCACAAACACCGCTCGGTCATCGGCCGTGCCTGAGGGCGGCAACACTCCGACCACATGCATTCGCAAGGGGAACAAGCCGGCGATATCAATCAGATTTTCCCGATCGGAAATCAACTTGTCTCCCACGGACAATCCGAGATCATCACCCACATCGCTGCCCAGGACGCATTCCCCCAGGGTGGCGAACAGGCGCCCCGACTGGACCTGCAATCCACGGAACTGAAAATATTCCAGCGTTGTGCCCACCACGGGAAAACCACGAGCCGAAAAACAGGCATGCAAGGGAATCGCTTGGGCTAACGTTGTTTCACGCAATACGCGGCATTCGCCAAACGGAACAAATTCCGACGGTGGATTGGAAAAGTATAAAGCATGCAAGGTCAGATCTACCCCACTCCCCTTGGCTCCGACCACCAAGGGCGTGGCGGCGGCGCGGCGGGCAATCCTCTGATCGAATTGCCACAACAATATCCCCAACAGGATGGGCAGAAAAGCGGTCAGGGAAATGCAACCGATCAGCACTAGAGAACGCCAACGATAGAATCCGACATAGCAGATCGCTAAATAAAGTCGCCCCATCACCCCTCCGCCACTGGCTGACGAAATTGCGAAAAATCGATCACCCGATCAAACCCTTCCAAGATACCTACATCATGCGTGACCACAACCAAGCCCTGATTCTGCTCCGCGGTGCGTTCGAACAGAATCTCCAAGACGCGTCGTTTATTGTCGCTGTCTAAATTACCCGTGGGCTCGTCGGCCAAAACCAAACGGGGCTGATTGACCAACGCGCGGCATAACGCTACCCGCTGTTGTTCGCCTTGGGATAGTTGATGAGGGTAGCGGTGATGTTTGTCAGCGAGTCCCACCGAAGTGAGCAAGGCACGCGTTCGCTCCCGCACTTCTTGCACGTACTGCAAGGATGAATTGATCAAATAGGGAAGGCGTACGTTGTCGACGACAGTCAAATAGGGCACCAACTCAAACTGCTGAAAAACAAAGCCAATGTGGGAAATTCGAAAATTACGTCGCTGGGTGTCCGACATGGTTTCCAAGGATCGCCCGGCGACAGAGATCGTCCCTGAACGGGGCAAACTGATGCCTGAAATTAAGTTCAACAGAGTCGTCTTGCCACTTCCACTGGGGCCGATAAAAGCCACTTTCTCTCCATCCGCAATTTCTAGTTTCCGAATTTCCAATTGGAACTGCGATTGCGGATATTGAAATCTTAAATTGTGCAAGTCAATCATCGTACCGAGCGGCTTTGAAAAGAATCCAACCTTAAAACAGATGCCCCGGTTGTGGCCCTTGCTGGGTCATTGTGAGAATCTCGACACCGTTCTCTGTCATTAGGATCGTGTGCTCGAACTGTGCTGACCACTTGCCGTCTACTGTCCGAACAGTCCAACCATCACGAGGATCACAGAACGAATGAACGACACCAGCATTGATCATGGGCTCAATGGTGAAGCACATCCCGGGGAGCAAACGATCCTGGTACGACTGCCGCGTAGGCACATGAGGAATGTTCGGGCGTTGATGGAATTGGGCGCCGATTCCATGACCCACATAACGATCGACAACCCCAAAGGTCGGATACTTTTTTTTGACGTAATCCACAATCGTTTCGCCGATCACGGCAATCGAACAATCGGGGCGTAAGGCTTGAATGGCCAAGTACAGCGTATCAAACGCACATTGGGTAATCGCGCGGGCTTCCTCGGAAACATCGCCAATCAAGAACGTCTCTGATTGATCCCCATGCCAGCCATCGACAATAGAGGTGATGTCGATGTTGACAATATCCCCGTCCTTAAGAACATACTCGCCCGGGATCCCATGACAGATCACTTCATTGACACTCGTGCAACAACTTTTAGGGAACCGGCAAACATCTCCGGGGTAACCCAAACAGGCTGGAGTGTGGCCATGGTCCAAAGTGTATTCCTGCACCAATTTATCGATGGCCCCCGTTGTGGTACCCGCAACGGCATAGGGGCGTAAATGGTCCATGAGTTGAGCGTTGAATCGGCCGGCGCGACGCATCAATTCTCGTTCCTGGTCGGTCAATTGCAGTCTAGGGCGGCGGCGGATCATAACAATATCGTTGCTTTTGTACGAAGAAAAAGTGAACAACTTCCTGAGAATCCCAATCTATCAAATTGGAGCCTCCCAGGCGCGTTGCGTTAACATTTCAGTTGAAATTTTAGTGTTTTTTTTGCACCTCTCAAACGGAATCTTGTGCAGAACCGCCAGCAAGAGGTTTTTCGATGGCCGAGTCTAGCGAATTTGAGTATCGATTCTCTCCAGCGACGGGACCAACCAAGTCCATGTCTCATGGGATAATTTTCAAATATCGTTATCATGGTCTGCGTTAAAATCAATATTATCGAGGAGTTCTCTGTGCCACGTTACAACCCAGCCGAAATTGAACCCCGCTGGCAACGCTTCTGGGAAAACAAAAAAGTCTTTCGCACACCGGAAGTCATCACGGGAGAAAAATTTTACGTTTTGGATATGTTTCCCTACCCCAGTGGCGAGGGTTTGCATGTCGGGCACCCCGAGGGTTACACGGCGACTGATATTCTCGCTCGTTTCAAACGCATGAACGGTGTGGCGGTGCTCCACCCCATGGGCTTCGACGCCTTTGGGCTCCCCGCCGAGGAACATGCGATCAAGCACAATGTTCCTCCGCGTCAATCGACAGAAAAGAACATCGCAAATTTCTTGAGGCAGCTCAAGATGTTAGGATTCAGCTACGATTGGGAACGTCAAATCTCCACAACCGATGTCGAGTATTTTCGTTGGACCCAATGGATCTTCCTGCAACTCTATGATACTTGGTTTGACGAAGCCGCTCAAACGGGACGCCCCATTGCCGAACTGCCGATTCCTGATTCCGTTGCGGCCGAAGGCGAAGCGGCGATTTTGGAATACCAGGACAGCTTTCGACTGGCTTACGAGGCGGACGCACTGGTCAATTGGTGCCCCGCCTTGGGCACCGTGCTGGCAAATGAAGAAGTCGTTGACGGACGTAGCGAACGTGGCGCCCATCCCATTCAACGAATCCCGCTACGACAGTGGATGCTGAGAATCACTGCTTATGCCGATCGACTCGAACGAGACTTGACTCATGTCGAATGGCCCGAAGGGATCAAAAAACTGCAACGCGATTGGATCGGACGCAGCACCGGCGCTGAAATCGATTTTTTCATCGGCAACGCGGACGCATTTGCGACTTGGCAAACAGAGCGATCTTCGACCGGCTTCACGCGGAAGCCCGCCAGCAATGTGTTGCGAGTTTATACCACTCGGCCCGACACCTTGTTCGGTGCAACCTATATGGTCATCTCTCCCGAACACCCACTCGTGCACACGTTGACGACACCCGCTCAACGCGACGCCGTCGACGCATACTGCGAGGTCGCCTCAAGAAAAAGCGATCGCGAACGCCAAGAGGACAAGAAGCAAAAGTCGGGCGTCTTCACGGGTGCGTACGCCATTAATCCTGTCAATCAACAACCCATCCCCATCTGGATCGCCGACTACGTCCTGATCAGCTACGGAACGGGCGCCATCATGGCTGTGCCCGCCCACGATACTCGCGATTTCGAATTCGCCAAACAGTTTGGACTGCCAATGGTGGCCGTGGTGAAACCTGCCACGGAGCCCCCTTCCACAGAGTCTACCGAATTCTCTGTCGACGATATCATGGCCGGAAACGTTTGTTTTTCAGGAACGGGTGTAGCGATTCAGTCCGGCGACTATAACGGTCTCACGACAGCCGAATGCCAAGAAAAAATCACCCGACATCTGGCCGATCTCGGTTTGGGACGCAAAGCAG
>JBGSIY010000342.1:0-2146 GCA_041742275.1 Pirellulaceae bacterium
TCGCTCAAATCCAAACTCGAGCACTCGTTGGCAATTTCTTTAATGGCCTCGTCGTTGGTCTTTGCGAGCGGCTGCAGATCCACTGGCAACTATTGTTGCTCACAATGTGACCGACCAGCGGGCTTGCACGTCAACATTCAACGAGCCCCTTCCGATTGTGGGTGCGACGGGGGGGCTGCCGTGGCGGCCTCTTCCGACGCGACGCCGACTCCCAACGCAGCCTCGGAACCGATTGAAAGCGATTCCCAATACATTTATGCCATTCCGCCAACTGAAATTGTGCGAGCTCCAGAAGCCGACACGTCCTCTTCCAGTAATCGCAAGACCTTCAATCAAGGAGACGCGGCCCCTCCCGTACCTGCAGAACTGAGAGGGGACGCTGAAATTCAAGTTGACGACCCAAAAGGGATCCAGGCTGAACCCCTTTCGGCTCAAGAATCGGTTAGCAAAAACCCGACGCCCGTTGCGACCGAACGAGATTCAGGAGATCTGAAAAACGGATGGGAGGTTCCTACACCCGTAGGCCAATCGACCTTGACTGCTCCTGCGGACCTAGCTTCCGATTCCACCACGGACTCGGATGCAACGCCGAAAACCGAAACACCTGTTCCCCTGCCAGTGGACCTTACATTGGGCAACTCAGCCTTGCTGCCCGCATCACCCCCGATTGGCGACAGCTCCAAAGATGCCATCGCAGAGAAAACGGATGCTGATCAATCCAACTCTGATAAAACCAATGCGAATAATACTACGTTGGATGGAAATGGTGGTGAGAAGGTCGCCCCTCCATTGGCGTTGGTTTCCACCGCCAACGGAGATAACGGACCGATCATTTTGCGTGCCAAGGTTGTTCAGCCCTTGATCCGACCTCTTCCTTTTGATGTTCGCCAGTCAGACGGAAAACGCTTGAATCCGGGGAAACCCATCAGCTATGTGCATCCTGGCAACCCCGCGTATCAAGCTGCCGATTCAACTGCACCGTTTGCTGTTCCTGCAAGTTCAGCGGGGACATCGACCGAGTCCAACTCGCTGCCAGGAACAATTGACTTGAGTCCAGCGGAGAAAGTATCACCTCCGATGAAATCGGCGTCGGCCCTGATGAAGTCAACGGAACCGAATATCATTACATTGAAAGCCACCCCCAAGGCGAGTGAGGTTGATTCCTTGAGAAGCCAAAAGCCCTTTTTCACTGAGCCATTGACGCCGATGCTGGCCAACCCAGCAACGGCCAACGGACAACAGAATTAAACTGCCTGTGGAACCGACATGTGATTTATAAATAGGGGAAGCGAGTCAGCGCATTCGCTGCCTCGCCTCTTATGCAAAGCGGGAACTCCCATCTCATTTAGTTTCGAAGGGATTTACTAATGCCCCCCAAGCCCAACAAATCGAAACGGACTACATTCGTCTCCGCCAATTCCTTCTTGCCATTCAGCGGCGTGTCGGGGTTGTTAAAACACCCGTTCCTGTGGTTTGCCGTCGTCACCACAATCCTGCTCGTGACGGCGCAGCATTATTGGAAGCAGTTTAATCAAGAACTGCTGCCTACAGATCAATTCGCGGTTAAGTTGGATTCGTTTGAGATTAATGAGAAAAATGAATGGTTGGACGTTTCGCCGAAATTCTATTTAGCATCTCATCCTGAATTTTCGGTCCAGACAGGGCATGCTCAACGCAGCTTGCTCGACCCCGCCTTGGTCGGGGACCTAGCCAAAGACGTAAGCCAATGGCCGTTTGTCCGCGCTGTCAAAAAAATTCAGAAATCGGCCAATGGGATCGAACTGGATCTAGAGTATCGCCGCCCCATCGCAGTTGTGGAACTTATGAACAGTGGTCGCAATTGGTTGGTGGACGAAGAGGGGCGATTGATCCCGGGCAGTATGCAAGCTGGAGCTGACGGTCAACCCGTTTTTGTGAACCACGCCGGCCAGCAAGTGGACGTGTCACAAAAAATGTTACGGATCAACCTTGAAAATACCCAAACCCAATCTTTAGAGCACTGGCAAGTTTGGCCGGACGGGCGGATTGTGGATGCGTGCCGCGTGGCGGACCAACTACAAGATGTAATTGATGAATTCGGTTTGTATCGCGTGCTCACGATTCGCCCTCATGGCGATTCGGATTCTGTTCCCAACCCTCAGTGGCC
>JBGSIY010000343.1:0-5311 GCA_041742275.1 Pirellulaceae bacterium
CGCACGTACACTGCCAGCAGTGCGCGACCGGGTGACGAAGAAAAACAGTCTCTGAAATTTCTCAAAAACTGGCCAAGCATTCTGCCAAGTTTTGCGATATCATGTATCGACATGGGACGACCTTTCGTGGTTTCTGTGTGACACGAATATTCACACGGAGGGTCGTCTCATTCTTGACTTCAAGTCAAGACCAATAAGTCCAAAATTCCCAAGCACTTGCGCTCAACTCAAAACGCAATTGTGGCGCTGTCCAGTTAATCAATTGATTTGAAATTCGGGCAAGGCCGTTAACGCGGCGAGGGCTTGTGCGGGATTGCTTTGCATTTGCTGTTCGAAGGGCTTCATTCGATCACGATCCACGGGTACAGCGAACAAGTATTCATTCAACCAACCCAATGTTTTATCACCCGTCAGACGAGTGCAGTGTTTCAACCAAGCGTCAAATTCGCCGTGGCTGAATTTCGTCTGATTCCCGGCCACCAGCCTGGCACTCAGATTGGCTCGCGCCAAAATCGTGGAGGCATTAATCCAGACTTTGCCTCCGTCCCAGCCTTTCACATTGGGCGGATACAAGGGCAACTGTCCCAGGCGACGCAGATCGCGTACCAATTCGGACACATTTGTTGTCCCCTCCAAGAATCGCAGCAACCCGATCGCCAATTCCACGGGGCTCTTGATTTTTCCACCAAGTGCAGCGGCGGAATAAAAATAGCGACTGGAGAGGATCTTTTTGAGAACTTGGGCGGTATCAAATTCACTTTCACGCAGTTCGTCCGCGATCGGTTGGGCCAAGGCATCTGAGATAGGCGTTTCGTCGGTGACAAAAAAGCGAATGAGTTTCTTGGCGATAAAAACTGCGGCAGCGGGCTGGCGCAGAATCACCTCGATCGCTTGGTCTCCGTCCATCTCAGCGGTTTCACCCAGGACCACTTTGGGGCTCGTGTCGTGTTGGTAGGGATTGAACTTGAAATGTTGTTTGCGAACTTCCCAGCCCGTAAAACACCGCGCCAATTCTTTGATGTCTTGTTCTGTGTAGTTGCCGGGTCCCAAGCAAAACAGCTCCAATAATTCTCGAGCATAGTTTTCGTTAGGATGGGTTTTCCGGTTTTCTTCAGAATCCAAATAAACCAACATCGCCACATCGCGAGAGATTTCTTTGACGAGCGGTTGGTATTTTCCCAGCCCAGCGTTTCTGAGAAGCACGTTTTGATTGAACATCGCCCGTGCATCTTGGACTTTATCGGCGCCCGTCGCAAAATGTCCGTGCCAGAACAGCGTCATTTTTTCCTGAAAGGGGCAAGGCGTTTGCAACATCCGCAACAACCACCAAGCCGCCAAACTTTCGGATTCATTTCCGCTGGCCACGATTCGTCCGGGTGACTCCATTTCAGCATTGTAGTCAGCAGCACCATTCACTGACATGATCCGCCGCACGGACGCCTCTGGGCCTTCCGTATAGACTTGGTTGATCTCCGTGACCGAGCCGCCGAAATGGGCTCGTCGCAACAAATGCGCAGCGTGCCGCCGCGTCCATGGATTCTTCGAATCAGGTTCAAACGGCTCCCAAGCTTCATTGGGTTTCCAATTCATTCGCGTCCTCCCGTGTGCCTGTTCGCTCCACTATCAACCGATGCACGCATACCTGTTTTTGATCTGGTAACCTCGACGCGGTGCCAAGCGTCGTTCGGCTGATTTTCAATGTACATGCAATAAACGAGTTGAAATATGATGCGCAGGTTTTATTTAGCACCTATCCCAGAACCTATTAGCCGTTGGGCACTAGCCCCCGGTTTATTCGGTCGAACCGGACGCTAGCGCGTTTCGGCTGATGATCCCGATCTGTTTTGGGAAAGGCTTTTGGCCTTGAGTTCTAAATCAAATTTCATTTGGTCTGATTCAATGCGGTAATCGAAGTGCATTCCTTCAAAAAGATCAATGATGGATAGCATCGTTTGGATCGCCTGTTCGGCTTCATCTTTAGTGGAGCCTTCGGTCAGCATGTTTTGAGTGATCAGCGAGTCCAGATTGGCTTCCAGTATTTCGTTCAAGACCTTTGCATCCAACGTCAAATGAGTATTCGATTTGGATTCCGTCCCTTCACGGCTCCCTCCGCCATCTGACAGGCCAGACTGTTGTCCCAGTTGGGCGAGTTCCACCGCCAACGATCGAGTGCTGGCGAGGATCACCAACTCGTCCTGAAACGCGACAGTGGGCGAAAAATTAAAGAGCATCATCCCATCCGGCGTATCGGCTTCGTAGTAGTATTGCGCCGACGAAATTTTGGCCCCGTCAATCGTTTCCGTTTCCATTTCCAACTGCGGTTGCCCTTGCATGCCCAAATTGATGTTGGCAAATCCAATCACACTTTGGAAAGCAATTTTTAGCTTTCGCTGAATTTTTTCCGGGTCCTTCAACTTGCCGATCAAAGCGAATGCGGGCAGCTTGACGTCGGGCTGGTACTTCTCTGCATAGATGTTCTCGGTCACAACAATTTGCATCCGTGGCTGCAAGGCACCCAATACATCTTCGCCAAAATCCATACCGGAGAAGATGGTCGACAACTGGCTGTCAGCTTGAGCCAACTGGGCAATCACGCTTTCTTCGAACAGGTCCTCTTTCGAAAGCCACCAATCCGCCACATCGCGATACGTCGTCAAACTGGCCACCAAATTTTGGGGCAACAGCGGTTCGGGTCCGCTTCCCGACAGATCTTGGCCGTAGAAGAATTGTCTCGACTTCGACGCCCATGAATCCTCAAAAGGCAAACTCGCTCTGACCTGTAGATTCTGCTCTAAGTTCAATGTCGCCGACACCGCCGGTGCGTGTTTGAGGGCATCGAAGACTCCGCCCAAAATCAACTCGGCGGCTGGATTGTCCGTAGTACCCTGAAACAATTCTTTCGCGACTCCCGCATTTCTCAGCGACTCTAAGTCTGCCGCCAACCAGGCATCGTCCGAATTGCGACTCGATCGAGCTTCGATAAACCAGGCCTGGTCGGCCAATGAGTCTTCGGCACCATCATGGAGATTGTCCACGATTTGTTTGGCCAATTCGTTCTTATTCGAAATGACAAACCAGTTTTTGAAGCGAGCAACCAGGACCTTATCAAATTGCGCCGCCACTGCGTCTCGGTAGTCTTTTTTCTCAAACGGTGGCTTTCCGCCTGTATTTTGTCTGGAAATCGTGTTCAGAATGACTCCGGCCAAGCGTCGTAATTTCGCTTCCTCTTCCGCACGAAACAAAATGGCGACGCCGTCGGTCGCTGGATCCATGCCGATGGCGAGTCCGTGTGAGCAATTTTCTTTGATGGATTCAAGTAACGGTTGACCCAATTCAGCTTCGATCAATGTAACAGCCACCATACCCAACAAAGCTTGCGGAGTCTTGAACGCTCCCTCCACGGCCGGCAACTGTTGGACGCGCTGGGTAACTGGATGCCGCTCAATTTTTTCAATCAGTTGATCGGGGTGATCGACTTCCAGAAACACGACAGTGGTCCCAGGAAAAACGTTGGCCAAGGGACGGTCGTCTTGAGCCCACACGTCAGCCGTGGGCGACGCATTCACGAGCATGAAGATCGGCAGCGCAATAATATGAGCGATACGCGATTGCAATTCAGACGACCATCGGGAAATGTACTTTTGCAAAACCACTGCCATTTTCAGACTCCCCGTTTTTCCCGCTAGTGTATCTAGCATAATTCACTCCACGCAATCTCAACCTCAGTTATACCCTACTAAATCGGTTAAGTTTCAAAAAAGATCCGCCTATGGCAGGCCATGAATTGAGCTTGCAGCTGGAAATTACGTTTATTGTCCGGGGTTGTTTGTGAGATGCTCCCTCAACTGCGCCAACCGATCGGAATCATCAGCCGAAACGCGATAGCGTCCGGTTCGACTGAAAAAACCGGGGGCTAGTGCCCAACGGCTAATCGGCTCTGCGATACGTATTTATTGTCCGGGGTTGCTTGTGAGATACTCCCTCAACTGCTTCAACCGATCGGTATTGATCCAATCGACATCGGCTGCCTGGAGTTCCAACCACAGCTCGGGTTTTTCGGGGGTCGCCCAAAATCGGACTTGCCGCCCCTCATGATGAGCTCGACTCACTAGGTCCCGCAGTTTGGCTTTCTCGTCCGGCGGCATTTCTCCCACACCACGCCAAGTGAAATGAGTGTGCCAGGCATCGCTGACCAAGGGCATGTCCGACGCCGCCAGCTCACTGGGTAAATCTTTCATTCGTCCATCGATGCCGGCCAATCGGGGTGTTGTCGAGACAATTTGCTGGTAGTCGCGATTGCCACTGATCACAACTCGCACGGGACTCGAGTTTGAGTCCTGCGGCGTGCGCGGGGTGAACAGTTCGGGATACTTCTGCAAACGATCGTGGATCGCCTGAAACGTGGGCACTGCCGTTGTCTTCACATCGATATGCAACAACAACTGTGCCGGCGAATCATCAGCAAAAACAGACCCTCCGTTCCGCTGCACTCGTTCACACAAGGGTTTCAAGTAAAGTGATTCCAAGGTCCGCTCAAGTTGCAACTCTGCTTGGGAATGCCCCACCAACAACTCACCACCGACCAAAAACACATCCGCTTCGACGCTGGTGAACCCTTGTCCCAAGGCGTCGAGGAGCGGGCGCGTATGATAATAGTCGTTGTGAGCATGAGCCCGCGCGAGCGGTGGGAATTTATCGGCATCGCTTTCTGCTTTGTCGCCGTTTGCTTTTTCTTTGTCTGCAGGTCCCAACCGGACTTCCGCAAAATAAATATTCGATTTCCCCTCGTGCGAAGAATAATAGCTAACCCACAGTCGCTCGGCATGCCACACCATCCCGGCATAGCTCGTGTCGCCCCCCGACGGCAACTTGAGAAATTCTGTTATTTTTCCCGAGGCAACATCGACCCAGCACAACGACGTACGAACCTGCTCGTCATACAAACGAACTGCGGCCACCATTCGACCATCCGGCAGAGCCAGCATGCAGGGTCCACCGATTTTCAACTGCAAATCTTGCCATTCCCACTGATCAAAAGGGGCCGTCGAACGCCCCAACAAACCCGATGCAGGTTGCCCATCGCGCCGCAACAGACAGTAAGCAGTGTCTTCCAGAAACACCAAAGACGTTTCATTGGGGTAGCCTTCATCGGTCAATCGCGACACGAGCACATCAAACTCAAGGCCATCGCGACTGGTGTAAAGTCGCGTCAGGCGTTCATCGCCGCAACCGTAACCAATGCTGTATGCGGTCCCTGCGTGCCAAGTCGTACGCCACAGCCAAAAATCAGGATCGCCAATTTCGTGGGCCT
>JBGSIY010000344.1:0-1748 GCA_041742275.1 Pirellulaceae bacterium
GACAGAATAACATCTTTAGAAAAGGGTAATTCGATCACGGCGATTAAAGGTCTGGCCCTGTCGGAGGAGTACCTTCAAGATCATTTCCCACGGTTTCCCGTCATGCCGGGGGTGTTGATGCTGGAGGCCGTTTTCCAGGCAGCCATGTATCTGGTTCGAGCTACCGATGATTTCGCGTACTCGATGGTCGTTTTAAAAGAATCCAAAAATTTTAAATTCAATGGTTTTGTTCAACCCGGTGATCAACTGGTCGTAACAGCCACCATTCAATCGGAAACCGATGGTATCATCAAATTGAAAACAGAGGGGACTATCGATGGCAAAACCGCCGTCGCAGGCCAAATGTTCTTGGAACGCTTCAACCTAGCCGATCGCAACTTGGGGTCGGAGGCAACCGATGCATATATGATTCATCAATTTCGTCGGTGTTTTCACCGACTACGCGATCAACTGAATAAAACGGCCGCCACTGCCGACGCTGCCACAGCGTAAGTTTGGCAAAAACAGGACTCCATTCGCATTAGCGGATGATCTAACAATACATTTTTTGAAACGCTCACAGGAGAAACTTGGTAATGCCATCGAATGAAGAAGTATTTGAAAAAGTTAAAGAGGCATTAGTTGACGCCTTGGGAGTTGACGACGACGAAGTGGAAGCGTCGGCCACCCTCGTAGGCGACCTGGGTGCAGAATCAATCGACTTTTTGGACATCGTCTTCAAATTGGAGAAGGGATTCAATATCTCGATTCCTCGTGAAGAACTGTTCCCGGACGATATTTTGGCCACCTCGACCTACATCGAAAACGGCAAATTGAATGCCGAAGGGGTCGCAAAACTAAAACAACGCATGCCTTTTGCCGATTTGACAAAATTTGAAGCCGATCCACGGGTTCAAGATTTTGGCAACCTATTGACGGTCCAAGACTTGGTGAACTACGTTTGCACCAAAGTTGCCGCGTAATTGCCGATCGAAATGATGGAGCAAAACGTCGCCGTATCGACAGAGAATCGCGGCGACTTTTTTTGTGGACTGGATGAGCATGCCATTCCCTTGGGTACCCCCTGGGGGGTTGGGATGGGAATCTAGCCCGGTTTGTTGACCACTTTTGGGGAGTTAAATTCAAAAATGCGTTGGTTCTGGATTGATCGTTTTACGGAATTCGTAAGCGGAAAATATGCCAAAGCGTTGAAGGGCGTCAGCCTGTCTGAAGAAGTTGTGGATGAATACGCCCCAGGGGCGACTTACTTGCCGGCAAGCCTGCTGATCGAAGGCACCGCTCAATGCGGAGGATTGCTCGTCGCTCAGTTAAGCGAATTCAAAAACCGCACCGTGTTGGCAAAAATTGGAAACGCCACGTTTCATCGTCAGGCTTATCCAGGTGATATTCTGGAATTTCACGTCCAAATCGTCAGCATGCAACCCAATGGTGCCTCGATTACCGGAACGATTCGCCACGGTGACGATCTAGTAGCGGAATTGGGGCTCATGTTTGCCTTTCTGAACGATGAACGGTTTGAACATGTGATCTTGTTTGAACCAGCGGCACTGTGCCGCATGTGTCGCCTGATGAAACTGTTTGAGGTTGGGGTCTACGAGGACGGAAGGCCGATTTTGGTTCCCGAACATATGCGGGCCGCGGAAATTGCCGAACTCTCCGTTTAGGAATCGTCCCGTAATAAAATCCGTTTTTAAAATTAGCCGGAGTGCACTAGCACCCGGTTTTGCAGGGAACCGGACGCTAGCGCG
>JBGSIY010000345.1:0-1890 GCA_041742275.1 Pirellulaceae bacterium
CACCATCGGGGTTGCTCGAGGCGAGTTGCCATAATCCAACTTCCCAAACGCTTGATAGGTATGCTGCCATTGAGCGTCCCCTGTTTCGGCATCAAAACACTGAATCACATCCAGGCGATCTAGGTGATCTCGTCCCGTGACAATCA
Source organism: Pirellulaceae bacterium (assembly GCA_041742275.1). Taxonomy (GTDB): domain Bacteria; phylum Planctomycetota; class Planctomycetia; order Pirellulales; family Pirellulaceae; genus BJ22. The sequence goes on from JBGSIY010000345.1 coordinate 147, forward strand.
CGCGTCCGTCTGCCACAGCAATGCCACCGATGCCTGGCCCCATTAATTCAGCGGACCAGACAAAATCCGCCGTGGAGGGCAATTTTTCGGGAAGCCATTTGACTTGGCCGTCACGATTCAATCCGCGCCATCCCGGCCAATCTCCGTTTAGCTGGTCCGAGGAATTGTTTTGCGCCGAATTTATTGGCGCCCCGGTCGGCACAGTATGGGATAGGGACTCAACGATTACTTTTTTTTTACCAAAAGTTTTGCTTCGCTGGGTTCACCCTGACTGGGGCCGGTTTCCCACGGCACAAAGCCCGATCCGGTTTCTAAGGCCGTGAGCAGGTCGGCTTGTAATTCGACATCGGCCAAGGCAGCGACAATCTGGGCCTGAGTCGCCTCCGGCATTGCTTGATTTACAAACGCCGTAATGAACGGAACGGGCTTGGATTCACCGACGACCCTCAGGTCGCCTTTCTTGATGTTCCCACATCCCTCTAGCAACGGCTGGGCGTAACTAGAGATAACCGCTGCAACCGGGTCGCCGTCCTGCATCTCCATCAACTGTTTGGCGGCGACACTGCATGACGTGCATGTTTCTCTGGCCTCTGCCGACTCAGCCGACTTCCATTGATGTTCTCGCAAAAGTGCCAATGGCGCAGCGTGCTTCTCATCACATTCCCGAGGGCCAAACAAAATCCGGTAATTCACCAAATCCTCGACCGACTTCGCCGCATTGCCAGTGCGGACAACGATCAACCCTGTCTGGTCCACCGAATCATTGACGTCAGTCAAGCGCATCTTGGGAGACAGCTTCAATTTGGCTGACTTGGCTCCCGCCACAATGACGGAATGCTTGCCAATGATGATGGCCATTTCTCCCGTCGCCTCTTCCATCCCCTCGCTGATGGATTCAGCAAAGACCACTTCCACCGGGCGTTGCAGTTCTTTTTCTAAAAATGCCCCTAACATTTGGTAATCTCGTTGCGCGTAACCCTGAACACAATCACAAGCCAGGGGAGCGGCCAAAGGGTCCATTACCAACAGAGTCAGCTTTTCTGAACCTGGAGAGTCATTTCTATTTTCTCCTTGGTTCTGTGGAACCGGAGGAGAATCGGCGAGCAAAGGAGTGCTCATGATCAAAGCCGCCAACAAACCGATCCATAAAACAATTGGCAACGTCCTGACCAGACACGACCAATAAAACTCAGTTTGTTGAGGGACCATCCGTTTTAAAAAGCACATTTTTGCACCTAACTTTTTTGATCTTTTATTATTTAATCAACGTGTTCGCCAATGGCTGGGGCCTGCAATGTCGGTTTAGTTGTTTCACAAGCGAGCCTAGTTTGCAAGTGATCCTGGTATTTCCGCGATCGCGATTGTTCTGCGATATTGGAGCGGGACCGCCGCGAAAACCAAGACGTTCTTAGGAAATTCAACGTCTACTCGAAACCGTTCAGCAACTCGCTACTAGTCAACACTTTGATGGATCTTATGGAAGACTTTGTTTTTAAGCGATCCCAACTGCTGCCAAAATTCTACGCAAACCAAGCGGCCTGACTCCACACCAAGCCCGCCTCCTTAACGTTTCTCTTTTGCAGCATCTTCGTTCCCCTGATCACCGGTTGCCTGTTGTTCGGTTTGAGATGAGGAGGCCTTTTCCGACGACGTTTCCACGCGGGTGAATTCACTCGATCCAACAGATTGTTCACTCATGAAAGCGGATACTTTTACTTTGTCATCGGTCAGGAACTCAATTTGA
>JBGSIY010000346.1:0-1641 GCA_041742275.1 Pirellulaceae bacterium
CAGATGGCGAGAGAACAACAGGCACTTGCCTCGCGTCCTCCCGTGGGCCCCACTGCCAAACTGAACGTCTTTGGTAGCGGAGAGATTGAGGGGCGACGTTTTGTGTTTGTGATCGATCGGTCTGCCAGTATGGGTGGTCAAGGCCTAGGTGTTCTGGCTCGGGCCGAAGTGGAACTGGCTCGGGCAATCAATGGACTGACCGAAGACCACTGGTTTCAAATCGTTCCCTACCATGGGCAGGCAACCATGATGGGACAGCGGGCCATGTTGCCGGCGACGTCCGAACGAAAACAACAGGTCACCGACTTCGTCGCCTCTCTCGCCGCGTTTGGTTCGACTCAGCATGAATCGGGGCTGTACACGGCGCTGGCATTGAAGCCCGATGTGATAATCTTCATGACCGATGGTGGTTATCCCGAATTGAATCCTGCGGAAATCGATGCCTTTGTCACGGCCACGCGCCGACACGTCGTTTTACACGCGTTGCAGTTCGGTTCAGGCCCCAATCGACCCTCGAACAATTTTATGCAGAGGCTGGCCAGCGAAACGGGTGGAAGTTACAGTTACATCGACGTCACTCAATGGAAGCGTTAAAAAGGAAGCGTTAAAAAGGAAACCTCGTATCTCATCGACGATCCCGAGAAACAGTAGGTTGGGGCCTCAACCCCGACTGGCGATCCTCAGAGTCCCTGTCTGTGATATTGCGTTAATTGGAAGTCTTATGATCAGAACCCATTTTAAATCTTGTCGCCCCCTTTCGGTTGTCGCAGGTTGCTGCCTCGCGATCGCCGGAATGGTCATGCCCGTGCACGCTCAGACGCCCGTTGTGGCTGTCTCCCGCAATGGCAGCGTCTTTAGCCTTCCGACAGACATCACCTCCATTGCTTGGCGCACACTCGACGACTCGCCCGCCGCCTCTGCCGGTGAGTCCAATCGAGTGGCTTGGAAGGACATCCGCAGCGTTCGGTTGAGCTCCTCCAACGTCAGCAAACAGATGGAAGAAGTAGCCGGTTGGATCGAACAATTGGATGCGGCCAATTATCACGACCGTGAAAGTGCCGAACAGAACTTGCGATCGAGCGTGTCGATGAGTATTTTCCGGGGCTTGATTGACTCCAAGAAAAACCACCCCAGTTTGGAACTGCGACATCGGCTCAACCGATTGTTGCGCGACTATGAAAAAAACGGAAGCCAAATTCAACCGGGCAGCCCCCCCGAGGAATACTACGATTTACTGGTCCTTAAAAACGGGTCGAAGCGGAGAGGTGACGTCTCCGGCCTGAACTTACAAAGCCGCTGGAAAGACCAGCCGATTTCTCTCAGCGGCAGCCAATTGAATGTCCTTTACCATTCGGATACTTGGTCCACTTTCAGAACCGCAAACACTCTCCCGCCCCGCACCCCAGTGACGACAAAACTTTTGATTGCAGAATCCAATGAGGAACCATGGCAACAAGCCCAAATGTTGAATTTCGAAACCAACTCGTTTGGCGTCAACCTCGAAGGCTATGTTGCTGTTGACGACGCTTACATCAATGATGGGGTCCGTTTTTTTTCGGATGATAAATTTAAACTGATCATCAGCGGCTTCAAATTTTCATTTGACTCGCCACCCCGTGAGAACTCAATCTGCGTTTTCGA
>JBGSIY010000347.1:0-3773 GCA_041742275.1 Pirellulaceae bacterium
AGAAGCGAGCAGGGCGAATCAAGAACGTCGCTGGCACCCCTTCAGGGTGCAATGTCGGTGGGAACAACGTTCCGGTGGTGTCGCTGCGCTCAACCACCGGCTAATAGCTGGTAACCCCTATCGGGGTAAATCGAGACGTTCTTTCAGAACCTTGCCGGTGGAACAGTCTCGTAACAAAATCCCGTTTTTTAAATTAGCTGGAACTTATTTCCGGACAATTACTAAGGAACAACTTAAAAACCTTCAGAATATTCTGGAGCAGAAATTAAGCTTCCCTCAACACAAGCTGTGACAATGGCCGAGTGCATCACGAGAACAGGAATCCCAAGACGAACCCGGCAAAGATACCGATAGCCAAGAAGCAAATGGCGGTCAGAACCAGTGCCGTCATGCTGAATTGCAGGGGCTCCACGGGCAAATGTCCAACGCGGTTAAATTGACCCATGACACCACTGTTTCCTGGGACGGGTGGCGGCGTTCCAGTGGAGCGGTTGGAGGTTTCGATGGGATGAGTGCCAGAGATACTTTGTTGAGTATCGCCTCCGCCAATGATCTCACTGAGAGCCAGATCGCCGATGTCATTCGGGTCCGTGTCTTGGTCGCCGACAGGCACGGGTGCCGCCATCCAGCGTTTACGAGAATCTTCATGATCAATGGGCACGCCTTCATCTCGAGCCCAAGGTGTGAGTCGTTCCACAACATCCATGGCGGTTTGGATTCGTTCCGCCGGGTTCTTTTCCATCATATCGCCGATTAGATCGACAAATTCATCGCTGACTTCTTCGTTAAAGCGACGGGGGTGCCAGGGCGTTTCATCCAAATGTCGACGGGCCTTGCTTTTGGTAGTCCCTCCGGGAAAGGGAACTTTGCCAGTCACGGCATAATACAGCGTGCAACCCAAAGAATAGATGTCACTCGATTCAGTGACTTCCAATGGCGACTTGATCTGTTCGGGGGATAAATAATCGGCGGTTCCCACAATTTTTCCCATCCGGGGATCATCGGAATCGGTGAGGCAAAACGCCAGTCCAAGATCAGAGACTTTGGCGACTCCTTCGGGCGTCACTAAAATATTCCCGGGCTTGATGTCCCGATGGATTAGATTTCGTTCATGGGCATGATTCAGACCCAAGGCAGATTGGCGTATGATACTGGCTGCCTGATGGACGGTTAAACAGCCCTTGCTGCGGACCAGTCGACGCAAATCCGTACCGGGCACGTACTCGACGACCAAGTAATGAACATTGCCGTCTTCACCGGCATCGTAGGCACGAACCAAATTAAAATGATCCAACTTGGCCTGCGCTCGAATCTCGCGATGAAAGTTTTCAATGGCATCGGGAGTGGTTTTGCTGAGCGGCAAAACCTTGATGGCACATTCTCGCCCGAGCATGTTGTGCACGGCTTTGAAGACTTGGCCCATTCCCCCTTGACCGATCCAATCGGTGATCACGTAGGGACCTAAGGTTAATTTGGTTCGTCCCGATAGCAACTGATCCGCTTGGTAGGCCGTCAAAACATTCATGGCCACGAGTTTAGCCGCCACCTCTTTGTCAGAGACATCTCGTGAACTGCTGGATCTACTGGCAGCCACGTGAGCAGCCGCCAAATGCTCTTCCGACACCAATCCACTGGCGTTTGCTGCCTCTCGGAATTTTGTACGGGCGGTGCTCATTTTAAGTTGATGGCTTTTTGCAGTAACTTGTTTAGGGCAAGCAGGGCTACGGATTACAACGACCGCGACCGGCAATCACGTCAGGGTCAATCGATACTCCCTTCACTTCACTTTAACGAAAACCGATCGCATTGCCAATATTTAGGGGGCAAAGAATCCAGTTTTAAACGTTGTTTCGTGATTGGATGTTCTAGTTCCAAATGCACGCTATGCAGAGCAATGCCTGTGGGGAATTCAACTGTACTACCATATTTTCGATCTCCGATTATGGGAGACCCCATGTAGGCCAATTGGGCTCGAATTTGATGTTTCCTGCCGGTTAGAAGGGTGATTTCAATTAGACGCTCCGATCCGGCCCTGGCCAACGTCCGAAAACGGAGCTTCGCTACTTGTGAATTGGGTAACTTCCGCTTGGAAATAAACATCCGTTTGGCACGATCGTCCTTATAGATGTGTTGTTCCAGTTCCCCGGATTCGGGGAGTTTTGGTGAATCAGGGATGATGGCCCAATACGTTTTTGACACAGCTCCCGAGGCAAATTGAGCAGCCAACCGAGCTGCGGCTTTGCTCGTTCTCGCAAACACAATCACGCCTGAGACGAACGAGTCAAGTCGCGAAACGACCCCCAGATAAACATTACCCGGCTTCTGATATTTTTGTTTAAGATAATCTTTGGCATCCTGCAGCAGACTCGGCATCCCTTCGCTGGCTCCCATCGTGGCCAATTCGGATTCCTTGTCAACTATCAGCAAATGATTGTCTTCGTACAAAACTCGAATCGCTCGTTGCATACGTTCGCCCAGAATCAGTCTGTTTGAATTCGGTTAGCCCCTGGCCCGGTTTTTCCGTGTCGATGATTTACGGCAATTGTGGCCAACGAATTGCCATTGTCTCTCTCAAAGATTAAAAACGAAGGGGGCTTGGTTACCCAAAACTTTTTTTGAATCTGTCATCCTTCTCAATCCATTGTTTTATGAAACTCTATAACCCGCCCCTCATTTTGGCTAGTCAATCACCGCGTCGCCGCAATCTGTTGGAAGAACACCAGTACGCCTTCGAGGTGCTCGCTCCGGACCCGAATGTCGAAGGGCGCCTTTGTTCGGGATGTTCGCCGGACGAAATGGTCGTGGAATGGGCCGTGCTGAAAGCCGCCGATGTCGCCTGGAAGACACGCCAATTTGCTGAAAAAAATCGAAATTCCTCGAACGCTAACCCGGCCGCGGCATCGATGTTCGGGACCATTCTCGCCGCCGATACCATTGCCGAATTGGACGGGCAAATTATAGGCAAGCCGCGCGATGAAGAGGACGCCGAGCGGATGTTGCGGATGCTGATGGGGCGCGACCATCGCTGTTTGACAGGCGTATGCGTTTGGGACCTGGAAACCAATCTGTTTGTCAAAAAAATTGCTGTGTCCCAACTGAGAATGCAAAAACTGACAGATCAGCAGCTTAACGACTATTTGAATACCGATGGCTGGGTGGGTAAGGCCGGGGCTTTTGGGTATCAAGATGGCCCGGACTGGCTGGAGTTGCTCAGCGGACTAGCCACCACGGTGGTTGGCCTGCCGATGGAATTGTTGCCCGAGTATTTCCAAGAACTTGCCGATCGGATTCAAGCGTCTGGCTCTGAAAATTGACGCTCGATTCCACCTGCCGATAATCGTTGACCCAACGAAAGGCGTGAAACGACGATAAAGAAATACCGCAACCGTGCGCGACATGATTGACGACGGGACAGTAGGTTGAGTTGTCGCCCCAGCGACCTCGAAACCGCGAAGAACTTTCTTCGGCTGGTTCCTGTTTTAACGTCAGAACGTATCAGTGCACACAGGGATGACTCGCGTAATTTGGCTGGTGCAAATCCTCAATACAAAATGATGCCTCGGAAATGGTGTGGGGCCGCATTTGCCTCTTTTCATCCCAAGTCCCTCTTTTCATCCCTAGTCATCGTGAGGAACTTGTTTACTTCAGTCGTTCGATTTCAAATTGTCGAATTTGCTCCAATGGTAAGCGGTAGAAGGTGGAGAACTGGTCGAGTTGCTGGGCCAACTTCTGAGCTTCGCCCCCTAACCGTTTGGGTTCGTCCGATAGTTTCA
>JBGSIY010000348.1:0-9653 GCA_041742275.1 Pirellulaceae bacterium
ACGATCCGTGTGTTGGCATTTTAGGAAGACGTTTGCAGTTTTTGGGAACCAGCGTGGAAACATGAAACGAACTCCGAAGCAAATATTTAACGTCGATCCAACAAAAACTCCTACCCCACTTCGACGCTCACCTGCTCTGCCCGCGTTTTTTTCCTGGTTTGGTTGGGGAAATCAGAAGTCGGGGTTATCAGGCAGTTGGTTAGGATTTTTGTAAAACTGCTCCAGGTTAATTCCCTTCTCGCGGTTTTCATCTTCTAACAATTTGATCCTGGCTTCCATTCTTTCAAATTGTCGCAACAACTTGGGCAACAGATCTTGAATGGGATCCTTCAGTTCGACCTTTGGGACCAATGGGTAATTGAGTTGACGCTGTAAGGCGGCAAAGAAAAACATAGGATCCTTGCGGCGATTGGCCAGGGCCACGCGTCCCTCTTTCTCGCCGAATAAAATCGGCGACGGTTTCTCGGTTTCATTTCCCTCGGCCGCCTGTCGGATCAAATAGTAATCACTGTGGATATAAACCAAATCGGCGAGATCCACGATCCCAATCTTATGCCGAATACCTAATAACCAAAGGCTCCACTCCTCGTTGTAAACTGGATCGTTGGCCATTGCCTCCAACCCATTGGAATAGGGAAGTCGGTTGCGGCACAGGGTTTCAAATTGAAAGAAGAAAAAGGCGGGAAGTGTCGTCAGATCGGCTCGAAATCGCGCTTCATGTTCCAAAATCAAAAACGCCCGATTCATGTCAAACCGCCCCTTTTCTGATTCAGCATTTTCAATCAGAAACGTCTGGAATGGCGAAAAATAGTGTCGTAAACGCCGCATCGCGGTGGCCAGTGTCCCCACATGATTCAATTCGGCCGACAAATAATCAATGGCCATGGGTAGGCGCGTCGTCGACAAAATTTCCTCGCGGATCAGTCGCAATAAATCCTGAGCCGGCTCGCTGCCCACGTTGCGCGCCGCCAGTCCGCGAAACAGGTGAGCCTGCTCAACATACTCTTCTCGATCCAACGGCATCGCTTCTTTTTTCAACATCGTTCCGCCTTGTATTCCTCCGTATTCAAGAGTGCCCGAGCACATCCCATTACCAAACTCAACTAACACGGCACCGTTTCCCGTGACGACTCAGTGCCCTTCCTGCCTACGCCAGCAGAATTTCTTCGCTGATGGTTGGCCGTCGCCACTTGTCATCCCCCGTTACCGTTCGAATTCCACTCGATAAAACTCAGCGGCCGAATCGACGATATCAGTATTTAAGAACCCCCAAAAATGCCCCATCCCCTCACGCATGACAAAAGAGGAGGGGTGACCTAACGTTTGAAGTTTCTCATAAAAACGCCGACTCGACTCCGGTGGAACCAAAGCATCATGTTCGGCATGATACAACAGACAAGCGACGCGATCGTTGCGATCCAAATTTTCCAACGGCGAGGCCTCGCGATACACATCCGGTCGCTCACGTGGCGTCGCCCCCAACCAATAGACCAACGATCGCGAGTTGGGGGTCAACCACTGAAAATCGGCTGGACTCCCACCGGCAACGACCACCGAGACACGGGAGTCAACTCCTTTTAACTCGCGTGGAGCCCACGCGCGAAACCTTTCCGACTCGGGTGCCGTTCCCAATAACAACGCCAAATGCCCACCTGCCGAATATCCATACGCACCCACTTTGGTGACATCGATATGATAGTCATCTGCATGCCGCTTCAGCCATTTCACTGCCACACGTACATCATCGATCTGAGCAGGAAACTTGTGCTTCGGTGCCAGCCTGTAATTCGGAGTCACCACCACAAAACCTTGACGCGCCAAACGCAGGGCATGTCGCCGCCAGTGCAACTTACTCCCCCAGGCCCAGGCACCTCCGTGCAGCATCACCACCGCGGGATACCGACCGGCCGTCTCGGGATAGTAAACATCGAGTGTCAAACGATAGTCCACTCCCGCCGCAAATTCGATCCCCCCCTTTTTTCTCACAGCGTAAGTCTGACGTGAATCTGGGCCCTTGTCCGTTGATTTCTGAGTCGTACAGCCGTTTGCGAGTGAAGAATCGACGTTTCCCACTCCAGCGGCTGACCCTGCCGGGGATTTTTTTTCAACGGAAGCAGCTTCGATTCCACGCCCCCCGCCGCCGTCACTGCAATCTTGAACGCTCGATGCCTCGACTCCCTGGAGCCAGAAGCACGATAAAAAAATTACTGCCGGCAGAATTGTCGCAGGCAGATGAGTGGCGCCAACTGACTCTGGTTGTGCCTGCAACCGCCACCCGGGAAACACGATCTTCTCCGCACGATTTACCACTTTTTCACCCTTCGTTGTCGCACAACGGAAATTTCCTGTGCCCTATTTTTCCTGAGGCTCCCCGGGGGACCTTGATTCCATGATTAATTGAGCCTGTTGGCCCGCGGTCTTAAATCATATACTGATCTCAGTTCAAAAGACATTCAGCCGATGGGGGGCCGACACAACTTGCCGTCTCCTTGATCTTGGCATTTTATCGATCCGATTGCGAACGTCGCACGGGCTTCGCATGCCGCGAGTCGAGCGAGAGACATGGGGCCAGACAAGTTGGGTCCACAACAGGGAATCACCAAATATGACGACGATGCGTGCATTTTCGACCATTACAGAAGCCGTGGATCAAATTCGACGAGGCGGCGTTGTTATCGTTTTGGATGACGAACATCGAGAGAACGAAGGTGATTTTGTGTGTGCCGCAGAACTGGCGACTCCCGAAACCATGAACTTTATCATGAATGGCCGAGGCGATTTCTGCATGCCAATTCTGGCTGATACAGCGCGGCGGCTGGGTGTTTCACCATTAGTGCAAAACAACACCAGCAGCCTGCAAACAGCCTTTCTCACGCCGCTCGATCACAAATCAGCCAAAACAGGAATCACCGCGGCAGAGCGAGCAACTTGCGTTCGGGAAATCGCGAATCCGGAGAGTATCGCCGACGATTTTGTCCGGCCAGGACACGTTCATTTACTTTTGGCACGCGAGGGGGGAGTCCTCCGCCGAGCTGGGCATACGGAAGCGGCAGTCGATCTGGCGAGGATGGCCGGTCTGCAACCAGCCGGAGTGATTTGCGAAGTCCTGGACAGCGAGGGGAACCGCGAAACCCGTGACGGACTGCTCGAAATCGCCCAACGTCACCAAATCCCGATCATCACCATCGAGGATCTGATTGCCCATCGCCGCACGAGTGAAAAGCTGGTTTCCCAAGTCGCCTCAGCTAAACTTCCCACTGGATTTGGAGAATTTCGCATTGTGGCGTTTGATGTAAAATACGAATCTCAACAACCCGTGGCGATCGTCTTGGGTGACCTCGCCAATTCCAAATCAGCTCCCTTGGTTCGCATGCACAGCAGTTGCTTCACCGGCGACCTCCTCGATTCTCTTCGCTGTGACTGCGGCAATCAACTGCAGTTGGCGATGAAAATGATTGCCGACGAAGGAGAAGGAGTGATTGTCTATTTGCCCCAAGAAGGTCGTGGGATCGGGTTGTTGGAGAAGATTCGTGCTTATGCCTTGCAGGATGAAGGCATGGATACGGTCGACGCCAATCTCGCGTTGGGATTCAAGGCCGATATTCGCGATTACGGAATTGGGATTCAAATCCTCAAGGATTTAGGGCTGCGAAAAATCCGCCTGCTAACCAATAACCCCAAGAAGGTCGAGGCGTGCAATCTGCGTGGTTTTGACTTGGAGGTTGTCGACCAAGTCCCAATTTTGCCTCCATCTAATGACCACAACAAGAATTATTTGGCCACCAAACGAGACAAAATGGGGCATCGCATTCCCAATTGAGCCGAACACCCGAACAGGCCAGCTGCTTCGTTTGTTGTTTGTCGGATTCCTCGCCTAATGGGTACTGCCCCCGACGTTTTTGCTGGGTACTGTCGTCCCGATCCCACGGCGGGGCCGGTTCCCAGGCGTTTGCACTTGGCCACAGGCAATGCGTCGTTCCCCGGATGCAATTTGGGCCCAACGTCCGATATTGCGTAACATGCCCGATGTCAAGGTCGCTAGGGATGGGAGCATGTTTCCGAAAATTTCGTGAGAATGCGAGTCATTCGTTCACGTTTTGCCTCGTTGCTTTCAAACAATCCAAACAAACGTTAAACTACAACAAAACGAAGTTCTAACGTTCCGTTCTGACGATGAGGTGGTTGTGAGTATTGCCGAACAAGGAAGCAAAGAGATGAATGATTCTGCCAAGCTGATTTACAAAGACCAATCGATCGACCTGCAAGTCATTGAGGGATCAGAACAAGAACTAGGGGTCGATATCTCAGCCCTGCGAGCCAAAACCGGTTTGATTACGCTGGACGAAGGGTACGTCAACACAGGGTCAACCACCAGCTCAATTACGTTTCTCGATGGAGAGCAGGGGATCTTACGGTACCGCGGATACCCGGTCGAAGAATTGGCAGCGAATTGCGACTTTGTCGAAGTCTGTTTTTTGTTGATTTACGGGCATCTACCGACGATCGCCGAATTGGAAAAATTTCGCGAGGCCATCCGCAACCATACCATGTTGCATGAGGACATGAAATCGTTCTACAACGGCTTTCCCCGCGATGCCCACCCGATGGCAATCCTATCCAGTGTGGTCGGGGCCATGAGCACCTTTTATCAGGATGCCTTGGATCCATCGGATCCGGCTCAAGTCGACATTTCGATTCATCGTTTGATTGCCAAGTTGCCAACGATTGCCGCTTATTCGCATAAGAAATCGATCGGGCAACCGTTCATGTATCCCTGCAATACACTGTCTTATTGCGATAATTTCTTGCGGATGATGTTTGCTGTTCCTGCCGAAGATTATCACGCCGATCCTGATTTTGTGCAGGCACTGAACCTGTTACTTATTGTACATGCTGACCACGAACAAAATTGCAGCACATCGACAGTCCGCATGGTCGGCAGCTCCAACGCCAATCTCTTCGCCTCCATCGCCGCCGGGATCTGTGCGTTGTGGGGTCCGCTGCATGGCGGTGCCAACGAAGCTTGCGTGTCGATGCTCGAACAAATTCGAGATGATGGCGGCAACGTTGAAAAGTACGTCGATATGGCCAAGGACAAGGACAATAACTTCCGCTTGATGGGCTTTGGACATCGCGTCTATAAAAATTTCGATCCGCGAGCAACGATCATTAAAACAGCCTGCGACAAGCTATTGGCCAAGCTCGATCTCAACGATCCACTGTTCGAAATTGCCCAAAAGCTAGAGACGGTAGCATTGAACGATGAGTATTTTGTCAAACGTAAGCTTTATCCCAACGTCGACTTCTATTCCGGCGTGATTTATCGGGCTCTGGGGATTCCCGTGCAAATGTTCACCGTTTTGTTTGCGATGGGACGCTTGCCTGGATGGATCGCCCATTGGGTGGAAATGCACGAGTCGCCGACCAAAAAAATCTGCCGACCTCGTCAGGTTTACACGGGCCCCAACCAGTTAAAATTCGTCCCTATCGAAAAACGGTAACCGCATTCGGCAACCGCAAATCGTTAACAACGTCGCTGGAGCCAGGTCGCTGGGGCCAGCTTGCCCCAAGCGGCGTCCGCATCGCGACCAATACTTCTGACGTCTGATTTTAACGTTGGCAATTTCTGTTGAAGTTGGCAATTAAGACCAATCGTCTTCGTCCTCCTCGTCGAAATCGTCGCCATGTTTTTCGACGCCACCTTCCCACGGCAGCCCGTAAGCCTCTGTCAGCCAGTTTCTCAGATCGACTTGTTGGCATCGTTCACTGCAAAACGGACGAAAACGAGCTCCCTCGGCCGAATACGACTTGCTGCAAGCCGAACACGTTAGGAGTTGGGGACGGGGCAATGCCGGTGAACTCGGCTCCGCGCCCCGATCGCTTGAGTTTTCTTCGGGTTGATAATGCATCGATACGTTTCCTTCCCTATTCAACTTCATCTCGAAAATAAGCATAACGGGATCTTAGAAATCGTCCCGCACTCGTTTCCTCACTCCCCGGCCAACCACCACGCGACCGCATACACGCAGACCTCGCTCTGTCGGGGTCGAGCAGGGCTACGGGTTGGTTTCGATTTTGGTCCCTAGCGATTTTGATCCAAGGCAGCTTGAGCTTTTTCCACGAGATCACTGACGTATTCGGTTTCCGCGTACATGGAAACGATGGATTCGTAGATCTCATTAGCTTCTTCCGGCTTTAGCTCAGCTCGCTGGAAGGCCTGCATGATTTCTTGACGCACCTCCCGTTCCCGCTGTTCTACTTTGGAACCGATGTTATCCAAAAAGACTTGAGCGGCATTAATGGCTGCTTGATCCGTGGGCGACGCTGTACGAATACTACTACCCGAACCATACAGAGTCAAAAAGGCTTTCAATTTGACGACTCCCGCCGCCGGGTCCCGGTTCACCTCAGCGATGACCGTCACAAATTTTTGTTCGATATCCGATAACTTGTTTTCTCCGGGCAGGTTTTGCCTGACCGCCAACAATTTATACAACGAATGAGCATCTGCTAGAGAGAGCAAACGCCGGACGCCGTCAGCTCGTTCATCATCCGGATAAATTTCCAAAAACTCATTGAGTTCGTCGCGAATCAGCTCCGGGTAGGAAGCGCTGGCTTCAATCACTTCAAATAAACTTTGGGCCGATGGAGGTTGCAGAGCCAAATAGGTACCGTAGCTTGCAGCGCCGAGGACCAACAAAAATGCAAAAAAGATGGGAAACCACCCTACTCCCGAACGCGCGATCGCAGGCTCGGGTTCTTCCAGATAAGCCTTACGATGGTTGTCCGTTACGGTATTAAAGTAGTCATGGCGAACGACAGGTTCCGGCAATTGGATTTCAATTTCAATATCTTCCTCATGCAAGGGCTTTTCTTCCGTCTCAACAGATAAACGCGTCGCATCGGCCATCGAACTGCGAGAGGATTTGGGTGCGGGAGCCGAACGTTTTGTTCCTTCCGATTCTGTTTTATCCAGCATGTTCTCGGGCTCACCGAGCAAGAATTGCTCCTCGGGAGGAAGCACGCTCGCCGGCGGCTTCCGTGTCTCCGGTGTTGGCGCCGCTTTTGAAATAGGATTGGTGGAGGTAGCTTCCGGTTGAATGCCGTGAGCCGTCAGCGCCTTGCTGTTCTCGCGGAGCACTTGCTCGACATAGTCCAATTTTTTCAGCAGAGCGTAGGCCGTGGGGGTACGATTTTCCGGCTTCTTTTCTAACAATTCCGCGATCAACATTTCCATTTCTTCCGGGACATTGGAAACGCGATCTCGTACGGGTGGAGCAGGAACCCGCGTCAAATTCCGCAAGGATTCCTCGATCGAATTCGAGGCAAACGGGGGTTGGCCGGCCAGCAAGGTATACAAAACGGCACCTAGACTGTAGAGGTCGGTCCGTACCGAAACCGGTTTCCCACTGGCCTGCTCCGGACTCATAAAATCCAACGTGCCAATCACGTTATCGCGCGTATCATTGTTTGACCCAAAACTCTTCGCGATGCCAAAATCGGCAACTTTGATGATCCCGTCAACGTCACTCTTCATCAGGTTGCCCGGTTTTAAGTCGCGATGAATGATTCCGCGGTCGTGGGCGTGCCTGAGTGCCGACGCCACATCGCGAGCGATTTTTAACACATCCCGCCAGTCAAATTTTTTGATCTCGCGTTGAATATGAAAGAGACTTTTGCCCTCGACCAATTCCATCGCGAAGAACAACGTCCCTTTCTCTTGCCCAAAGCTCAAAATGCGAACGATGTTCGGATGATTGAGCTTCAACAGCGCCTGAATCTCCGACTCAAACCGCGTGCGAAAATGAGTTTCATCACTGTTGGCGTGGGAGAGGGCTTTGATGGCAACGAGCTCGCCTGTCGTATCATGGCGGCCTTTAAAGACTGTCCCCATTCCGCCTCGGCCTAAAACGCCAATAATTTCGTAGGGGCCCAAGTGTTTGGTAGTCATACGAGAACTCGTTCTAAAAGGCCAAAACGTGGCAAAAGACGCCAATATCTAATGGTTTCGCACGGAAAAGGTGCCGTTCCGACGACGGCCTGTTCGATCTCTCTCGATTGTCACTGTCGGCGAGGTGTCCGTCAAGTTCCATAAAACGCTCAGTTGCTCTCGAAAAACAACAGCAACAGGGTATCATGGAACACCACATGGCGGTATTCCTTCAGGTTTCCTGGTTCGTTCAAAGGTCGATCTCTTTTGGCTAAAAACTACAAACAACAGTCCGCTGACCCCGATTGCAAGGGCAGTTATGCCTTCATTAGCTTGGGCTGCCCCAAAAACATGGTGGACAGCGAACGCATGATGGGGCTCCTCAAGCTCGATGGTTATCGATTGGTCGGGACGCCAGAGGGCGCTGATTTTGTGGTCGTTAACACGTGCGGTTTCATTGAACGGGCTCGCGATGAATCCTTTGCGGCCATTGATGAAATGCTGGAATTAAAACGCCAAGGCAAAACCAGAGGCGTGATCGTTTCGGGTTGCCTTGCCGAACGCCAAAAGGAACAGTTGTTGGAAGATCGCCCCGACATCGATTCCCTCGTCGGAGTTTTTGGACGCGAACAAATTACCAAAATCGCCGATCGATTGTTGGGGGACCGGGAGGAACAACGCAATGTGTTTCAACCCGCTCCGATTCGAGCACTTCCCGATACGGACCGTTTGCAAATCACTCCGCAACACTTTGCATACCTCAAGGTCTCAGAGGGTTGCGATCGGTTGTGTACGTTTTGCGCCATTCCTAAAATGCGAGGGAAACACGCGACGAAACCAATGGAAAACGTAATTGCCGAAGCCAAACAATTAGCAGATTTCGGTGTTCGCGAATTGGTAATTGTCGCCCAAGATACAACCTACTACGGCATGGACCTCTATGGCGAACCTCGTCTGACGGAGCTACTGCAGGAACTAGACAAAATCGAAGGCCTCGATTGGATTCGCTTGATGTACTTCTACCCCATGTACATTGATCAACGTCTGCTCGACACCATCGCCCAATCAAAGAGAATTATCCCCTACATCGACATGCCCCTGCAACATGGCGACGATACGATGCTCCGCCGCATGTCTCGACGCGTAAATCGTCCCGACACCGAACAGTTGATTCGCAATATGCGGAAAACGATTCCCAATCTGGTTTTGCGGACAACCTTCATTACCGGTTTCCCTGGCGAAACAGAAGAGCAGTTTCAACTTATGTGCGATTTTGTTCGCGAACAAAAATTCGAACGAATGGGCGTCTTCACTTACTCCTTCGAACCCGATACGCCATCGGCTAAACTGCCAGATCATATTGACGCCGAGACAGCAGAACGTCGTCGCGGCGAACTAATGCAGATCCAACAAGAAATAGCGTTCGAATACAACCGAAATTTGGTCGGTCAAACCATTGATGTCATCATTGATGGTCCGCACCCAGAACAGTCTGGAGTTTGGCTGGGACGAACCCAAGCCGATGCGCCGGATGTGGACGGCATCGTGTATGTGACCGAGACTGATTTCAAAATCAAAGCCGGCGATATTGTCCCGGTAGAGGTTGTCGATTTTGTTGAGTACGATTTGGTGGCGGCGGCTGTTGATCCACCGCGCCCGCATGTGCGGAAGACGGCTCTGAATATCATCGCTTCTTAGTAATTGTCCGGAAATAATTTCCTGC
>JBGSIY010000349.1:0-5637 GCA_041742275.1 Pirellulaceae bacterium
CCCGAGGGAACCTCCCGTCTTCGAATCAGTTTAAATTACGCTCACACATCAGAGCATCTGCAAAAACTAATGAGTGCCTTGCAGTCGCATGCGTTATAACATCCAAGACGCCAAAATTTGGGCCTAAGATTCGCGAAACACACGGAGGCCGCGGTTCGCCGCTAGGCATCGGCCTTTGTTTTTCACTCTCTTACCGCTTAATCCCAGCCAATGCCCCGCGGGTGCGTCAACATATCGCTGCAAGAAGCCTCTCCGGACGACACCGGTATAATTCCTGAAGTCTGCTTGGATTACTTGAGGCATCCCTCAAAGCTCAACGTCTACTCACTGCGTCTCCGCCAGCCGAATCACTTATCAAAAACCTTTAACGAGGCCACAACACTGGCGTCCCGGCAACTGATCGTTTGGTATTCTGAGCGGGGATTCAACGTCGCGACTTGGGGTTTGGTGGCGATGCGATTGAGGACCAGCAACCAACGCCCCCCCGAGGGCATCACATAACGTTCGGAATCGACCGGCAGTCGAAAAAACATATCATTCCCCACGGCCTTAACATAAATCGTTTGCCCTCCAGCCGAAGCGGCCTGGATTACATCCACGATAACTAACGAACGGACCTCGCTGTTATATTGCAACTTAGGCAAACTCATTTTATGGAACACGTTGACCGAATCCTTGAGGGGGTTACCCAAGGCCGTAGCAAATCGTGCCTCCCAATACTCAATTTGCTGTTCTAAAATATCCAAGTCGCTGAAGGGAAGCCGCGCTTCTTCGATCGACTTCCGTAAATCGACGACCTGTTCAAAAAAGTCCAACACCTTTTTGAACTCCGCGTCCGTTGTCGGAACCCACTCCAGTCGATCGCATTGGTAGGCCAATTCATTAAACTTGCGACTGGCGGGATACATGGCGTTCTCTTCCTCCAGTTCCGGTCCGTCGAAATCGTCTGGCAAAATCGATGCCGTTTGGGTTGGCGGTTCTCGATCGCCCCCCGTGGACTGAGCAACAAAAGGTTTCAAAGTTCCAGAACTCGAAGTCACTCGCTCGCTGACCCATTTAGCTGGCACCACAATCGCCTCGTTACCCGAAATCGCAGCTGTGCAAAAACCGACCAATCGCCCGTCACGATCCACAACGGCCGCTCCCGGAGTCGGGGGAACCGCAAAGGACTGCCGTAACCAAGCGCGTTCATCGGTCAATTTCATTTGACTCCCCACTCGCTGCAAACCTTCGGGGAAATTGGCTATTTGCTCACCGGTAAGCGTTTGCGACTCGATAATCCAAGCGTAACGGGGCTGATGGGGCTCGCTCCCTGGCCAATGTGTGGCATATCCAAAGACTCCCCCTACCGGCAGCCGCTCGACGATCAACAACGGATTCAACACGGCCACCAATCGACGATTGATTTGCAACACAGCTAAATCGAGCTCGGGAATTTCGTACAAAATCCCCCGCGATAAATCGGTTACCGCACTCTCATCGATGTCCTGAGTAGCTCGCCCGGCAGCGCTCCGAACACTCACTGAATCCGCTCCCACGACGGCAGACAAACTGGTCACAACCCATCCGCGAGAATCAATCAACGTCCCAAGGACAACGGATTTTTCACCTCCTCTGTTTACCGTCAACTCGAAAACCGACAGATAGACCTTTCCCCAAATTTTTTCCGCAACCTGACGGGTGTGATATTTAAACGGAGCGAACTGAATGGGTTCGGGGGGGATTCTGGGTTCTTCCGCAGCGGCGGGGGGGGTAACCGGTGACTCTCCCTCATTATTCGGAATATTTCCAACGACGTTTTGTTCCGCGTCAAAAAACCCGCTGAGGTCGGCGTCTCGCCGCTCTTTTTCTTTCTCGCGCCGTTCCTTTTGCTTGTAGGCCCAAAAGGCAAAACCAGTCATGGCCATTGTCAAACAGCATACACCCACAAAGAACCAAGCTTTTCTCCGCTGCTGCCGCCGACGTTTTTGAATCAACAAGGTCGCTTCCACCGAACGTGCATGCTCACGCGAAACACCGATCTCTATCGCATCATCCGCCGCGACCCGCGCACTCAGCGAGGGAAGATCCGGCAAGCTGCTGCCCTGCGATGAGATCGGCGACGGCGCTGGATCGGCAGTCAAATTGGCACTCGGCAAGACGTTAGGACTGCTACCCATCGCGCTAAATTGGGGCTCTGCTGCGCCCTCAGAAGATGTCGGATAGGGACGCGGGTCAAATTTCTGACCACATTGCCTACATTCCCCCCGATCGCTGCCGACCGTCACGCTCACAACAGATTCACAGATCGGACATTCAACGTTGCGGTTATTCGCCATGGTTTAAACGTGATAAAAAACAAAGTGCTGGCAAATAACGATTCGGCTTTGAGACGCGGCTAATCCAATTTAGTTTCCCAAATACATTTTAACACGCCCATCCACCACCGGGCACCACGATTACAACTTCGATCGACCATTTCCCGTTCCCACCCAGATCCCATTTCGTCGTCGCGCGAACTCAGGGCCAAATCGGCCCATGTCACGATCCATAAAGGATTCCCGCCTCCCGTGCGCCAGTCCCAAGCGTGCTAGCACTTTTAGGGATCCTGACGCGATTTTATCGAAAACGACATTCTTGGTCCCCCAAAAGACCTCTTCTTTCCACTCGTTTCGATTCTCGGCCACCACGTTCCTCTTGCCGCAGATTCTAAATTCCTTTACAAGACGCCGAGCTATGGCTGGACCTGCGGGGCGTTTGTCGGCGTTCGCGGTGACAAGAACTTGAACAAGAGTTCAAAACGACGGATGAGAGAAAAAATGGACAAGACAAATCAGGCAAACATTCAGCGGGGCATCAAACGGGCTCGAGAGTCGCGGCTGGTCCACTTTCGCCTCGGTATGCGCACGAGATCACTGCTCGTTTTTGTCATTTGCTCTTTCAACATGATGGGTTCCGCTGCGGCTCAGGAACCGGCCACCCGTCTCACATTGCCCAACGAGTTTCCCTACACGGCCTTCGTCGTACGCGATAACGTGCCTGTTTACAGCGGGCCCGGCTCGGCCCACTACGCGACAGCCAAATTGCCCCAAGGTGCACTTGTAGAAGTCTATCGGCACGACCCCCACGATTGGTGTGCGATTCGCCCTCTCCCCGATTGCTTCAGCATGGTCCCTGCCGAAGCGATTGAACAAATCGATGAAAAGTCCGGGAGAGTGCTGCGTGATGGGACCCAAGCTTGGGTGGGCACCCGATTGGGGCCCGTCGACAACCCACTTTGGCAAATCAAATTGCAAGCCGACGAGCCCGTGGTGATTTTAGGAGAGGTGTCCTATCCAACAGAAGAAGGTTTTTCCACAACCTGGCTGCAAATAGCGCCTCCAGCCGGCGAATTTCGTTGGGTCAAACGAAGCGACTTGTTGTTGCCGGACCGGAGTACCGAACTAATCCAACACCAAGAACCTGCCGACCGAGAACTTGGCAGCCAACCCCCGCAATCAACTCCGACTTATGGGTCATCGATCGCAACCAGTGAGTCTGCGGCGTCTTCTGGATCTCGCACGACAGTCGAAAGCCAACGGTCTAACCAACAACGCGATTTGAATGTTCGCCAGGTCCAAGATGTGTTGGAACTGGACGATCCCTTTGCATTGGAGCGTGAGGCCATCGAAGCAGAAAGCAGTGACAACTTGGGTTGGCGAAAAGCTCAGAGCCCCATTCGCTCGGCCAGCAACATCGCCTCCAACACCAACGTTTCGTATTCCAACGGCTACAGTACTCCCCCCGTTTCCTCGGCCACCGCCGCGACAAACACTTGGGACCAAACCAGCCTGCCTCCATTGGACATTCCGCGACAGACCTACACACCGTTCGACGGGACGATGGCTCAAGACGCGATTGTAGCACCAACCGTTGGCAATGAGCCCATGTCGAATCGCCTCAGGAAAATTGATTTGCAACTTGCGTCCGAAATCATCAAACCGGCCGAACTATGGAACCTCGGCGGCCTATCCAATCAACTTGTGGAAATTCAAGCAACCGCTCAAAACGATGCCGAGCGGATTCATGCCCAAAAACTAATCAACAAATTGGATCGGTTGCGTCAAACGCACCAGTCGTTGATGAACACTCATCTCAGTAACCCGACCAGTCGACCCGTCTCGACGGAAACTTCCACTGGTTCTGCGACCATCGGTACCGGAGTGGAGAAAAATTTGCAACTGGGATCGACTTACGATGCCTACGGTTGGTTGAACGAACTGGTCCAAAACAGTGGTCGCGACCAGCCTACTTATGTTCTGCAAGACGACGAGGGAAAAATACTCTATCACCTCGAACCGGCCCCCGGGTTGAATCTGCGACGTTACTTGCATACCAAAGTCGGCGTGATTGGTTCCCGAGGTTTCAATCAACGCCTTAAACTGAAACATGTGACCGTCGACCGCTTGGTCGTGCTGGACCGAGGCAATACAAATTTGCGATAGACTCCCTTGCCCCGTCACCCAGAGTACGAGCAACAAAGAGTAAAAGCAACAAAGAGTACGACAGAAGACCAGAACGGACTACTCGAATCGCGAGCAAGTATGCGCGGCTTACCCCACTCGACATCGATCCAACGAGTCGTCGATCCCGCAAAATCTATGGCTCAGCGGGACAAACGCCCCAGCCCAACGCCGCTAATATCTAAATGAGTCGGTTCGCCGTTTATCATCTCGCTGATCAATTTCCCCGTGACGGCCCCCAACGACAAACCCAACATATTGTGACCTGTCGCAAGCCAAGCGTTTTGGAACTTAGGTAACCGATCAATAAAGGGCTTGCTGTCCCAAGTCATCGGCCGCCATCCGAACCACTCGCGTTGCACGGGTTCAGTATACGGTTCTTGCAAGTAAATCTTGGCCCCTTTTTTCAACATCCCCAATCGCGTGGGATTGATCGACGCATCGTAGCCGGCAAACTCCATCGTGGAGCCGATTCGATAGCCTGATTCCATCGGAGTGATCGCCACTCGATGCTCTTCGAATATCAAGGGGTATTTGGGACAGATCGCCGGTCGCGGCATGGTGATCGAATAGCCTTTTCCAGGTTGAATCGGAATTTTGATCCCCAAGTGTTCGTTTAGGAACGGGGTCATCGCACCGGTTGCAATGACAAAACGATTACCCTCGACGTTTCCCTGTGCTGTTTTGATTGCACGGACCCGGCCTCCCTCATGCACCAATCCGGTCATCGCCGTTTGCTCCAGGATCGTGACTCCGGCTGCTATCAAGCGTTCCTTCAAGGCGGACATCAATCGATCGGGGCGGAGGTGACTGTCGCAATCGTAGTACCAAGCGCCGCCCAATCCAGGCTTCAAGACAGGTTCGAATTGGGGCAACGCCTGACTGTCGATCGGTTGGGCAGAGACCCCAAATCGCTCGTGGATCATCTTGTTTGTTTTCGCGTACTCTTCGAACTCATGCTCGTGTTGATAGACAAACAACATACCGACATTTTGCCACTCGCATTCCAATTTTTCAGTTTCGATCAAATCGGCATACAAGGATTTAGAGGATTGCAATAAAGAATGCAGAACCCCGGCTGCCTCCAGCATATCACGCTGATTGCACCGCCGGGCAAAATTCAAAAACCAACTCCACATCGCCGGACTCATTCGCG
>JBGSIY010000350.1:0-7085 GCA_041742275.1 Pirellulaceae bacterium
GCCGATTACAACAACGTCGATGCCTGCTGTATGTGGATGGTGAAAAACCCTGAGTACTATGATGTGATTGTGACGACCAATATGTTTGGCGATATCATCACGGATTTAGGAGCTATGATTCAGGGTGGAATGGGGGTCGCGGCCGGCGGTAACATCAATCCTGATCCCGGCGGAACCAGCATGTACGAACCGATGGGGGGAAGTGCTCCTAAATATACGGGTAAAAATGTAATCAATCCGATCGCGGCCATTGGCGCAATGGCCATGCTGTTGCAGCATACAGGGCAACCCACCAGCGGCGATCGAATTCTAACTGCGATTGAAAAAGTGACTGGCACCAAAATGAAAAGTCAATCCGCTGGAAAAATGGGTTTCAGTACCACCGAGGTCGGTGACCTTGTGTGCGAATTTTTGTAATCGAAAGAAACAAAAGGCTCCGGTGGTCGAAAAATGCCCACCAACAATTCGCTTATTTTGTGGTCAAACCATGGCGACTCAGCGAGGTGAGAACCTTGCCTCCGAGTCGCCTTTTTTGTTTTGCACGGGAGTGGTGCGACCAAGACGTTGACGCCAAAGTGTTGGTTTGCCGGACCGGTCGTGTTTTGGCATAGCCATAAAACTGTCGCTTTTCCAACTCAGTGAGATAAACCCGCCTGGTCTGGAACCCTGTTCAACGGAATTTAAGTCGATCGACAAAATCGAGCGGGTGCTGACTCGCGACCTGCGCTAGATTAGAATTAATTGCAGTTATTTTCTGCCGCCTGCGCTTGGCTGCTGTTTGTTGTACTGTTTCGAAAAACTATTCTTTGCCCGGAGTCGATTCGATGAGGCGATTGTTTTTAGCTGGACTCGTATACGGAGCCCTTGTTTGCACTGGATCTCGTGGGTTAATCGGGCAAGAGACCGAGGCACCCGAGACGATAGAAGTGATCGCAACACCATTTACTGTCGTCGAATCAATCGAGACCCGCGTCGAATCGAAATCCAATACGATCATCAAAATTGATGCGAAGACTTGGACCGACTTCAAAGTGGCCGAGGTAGTTCGGCAAGGGAGTGAAGTTGCCGAGGGTGATGTGATTTTAAAATTGAAGAGCAAGGAATTCGAGGCCAAACTGAAGGAAGTAAAATACGAGTGGGAGTTAGCCAAAATGGCGTTGGAAGATGCCAAGCTCGAATTTGATTTCTATCAACGCGCTGAAGAGATTGACCGAGAGCTTGCCGAACGGGCTTGGCAACAGATTCAGGATGACACGAAATATTATTTCGATGTGCAACGCCCCATTGCCGAGCGACAACTGAAACAGACTCTGCAAAATTCGGTTTGGCAAGTCGAAAATGCTCAGGAAGAATTGGACCAGTTGGTAAAAATGTACACCGCGGACGAACTGACCGAAGAGTCAGAGAAAATCGTATTGAAACGGGCCGAACGTTCGCTCGCACAGTCCCAGTTCTACTTGGAGGTCAATGAGGTTTCGACTCAACGGGAACTGGAAGTCAATATGCCTCGGGCATCGGAGTCGAAGGAATCAGCACTACGTCGGGCTCAATTAGATTACGAAAAAAAATCACTCGAGTTTCCACGAATGAAAGAACGAAAGGCCATGGAACTGGCAAAACTGGAATTGGCGTTCCAGAAAAAGAATCGCGAGTACGATAACTTGAAGCGAGATGCAGAATTAATGCAGATCAAGGCGCCGAGTGCTGGCGTGGTCTACCATGGCTATCCTCGCCGCGGGAATTGGACGAAGGGAGCGACGCCAACAGCTCGTGTGATCGAAATCGATGATGCTGTAACGCCTGGCCTACCTGTCCTGACCCTCGTCGATTTGAAATCCCTGCAACTCCACGCTGACCTTGAGCAAAAAGTGAGACTCAGTTTGAAACCGGGAGCCAAATTAATCGCTAATTTTGCGGGGATGGACGTAGAATCGATCCCTGGAACCCTGGTTTCCGTTGGCGATTTCCCGTTGGACGACGGGAAGTACGACGCCGTTTTTGAACTTGCCAAATTCCCGCCCGGTATCGTCCCAGGAATGAACTGCAAAATTAGTTTGGTGGTCTACGATAAATCCGAAGCCTTGCTCGTTCCACGCGCGTCCGTCTTCTCGGACGACGAAGGGTTTAGTCACTACGTTTATGTTTGGGAAAATGACAAGGCGGAAAAGCGGGATGTCAACATCGGACGGGACAAAGTAGAAATGGTTGAGGTCCTTCGGGGGTTAGTTGCCGGTGAGCAGGTGCTCAAATCGAAGCCCGAATAAGCGTTTGATCCAGGTGCCGGAATTCAAAATTTCGGAAAATGTGCAAAGGGATTGTTCAAATGAGAATTGGCTACCGTTGGATAACTGCTTGTCTGGGATTGATCGTACTCGCAGGCAGCGCGGATGGGGCTCGCGCCGCTCCGCCCTATTGGCCACAGGCCCAAGAGCTGTCAGGTGAACAAGCAGAGGAGGCGGGAGCGACGCGGGCGACGATTCTGGATGATCCGCTTGACTTCAGCAAAGAGCCCGTTTTGCCACCCATCGAACCTGTGGCTCCGGAAGAATTGCAACGCGCGATCGATCGGGGGGTGACGTTTTTGCTGGAGACGCAAAACGCGGATGGTTCCTGGGGTTCACCTGATGCGCAGAGACCGTTTCAGATTTATGCGCCGATACCCGGTTCACATCATGCGTTTCGCGCCGCGGTGACGGCATTGTGCACTTCGGCACTAACGGAAATCGTACTAACGAGCGGCGAAGACGCCGATCCGAAGATTGTTGCGGCCGTTGAATTGGCCGAGAGGTGGTTGTTTGAAAATCTCTCGCAGGTCAAACGCGCAACCGGCGATGCCATTTACAATGTCTGGTCTCATGCCTACGGAATCCAAGCTCTGGTGCGGATGCACGAACGAGCACGGGGAAATACTGAACGCCAATCGGATATCAAGTCACGGATCCGACAGCAAATGGAAATGTTGGACAGCTATGAATCAGTCGACGGTGGTTGGGGCTACTACGATTTTCGCTACCAAGCTCACAAACCTACTAGTGAGTCGACAAGTTTTGTAAACGCTACCGTTTTAATTGCGATGAAGGAAGCCGAACAAATTGGGGTGGAGCCGAACGCGAAAACAGTACAGCGGGCTGTCGAAGCAACGCGGCGTCAACAAAAACCTGACTTCACGTATTTGTATGGCGAGTATCTCAAAAATGTTCCCATGGCAGGAATCAACCGACCGGCTGGAAGTTTAGGACGTTCCCAAGTCTGTAATGTTGCTATGCGAATGTGGGGCGATGAAAAGGTGACCCAATTGGTTCTGAAAAATTGGCTCTATCGCCTGTATGTTCGTAACGGTTGGTTGAGCATCGGGAGAAAACGACCGATACCTCATGAAGCGTGGTTTCAGGTCGCCGGCTATTTTTATTATTACGGGCATTACTACGCCGCTTACGCCATTGAAGAATTGGAACCGTCTGAAAGGGGCCCCTACCAAGATCATTTGGCGAAAATCATTATGACTTATCAGGAAACCGATGGGAGTTGGTGGGATTATCCCTTGTATGGCTATCATCGACCCTATGGCACCGCGTTTGCGATCATGACGTTACGCCGCTGCCAACGCTGATCGAATTTTTGACGCGAGGGTTCTGCTGGGGAAACTTATTTTGTCAGGATCAACTTGTCCTGCTTGGTTTTCCGTAGTCGATACAACTGCCCCAAATGTTCGATCCAAATTTCGTCACCACAGCGAACCAATTCGGAAAACTTGATCACTTTCGGCAGCAATATCGATTGAGACCGCTCGTCATTCGAGTCTGACTCGGGTTTCGAATTCGGGTGATTACTCATAGCGATCCAAACTGATTGCGATCCAAACTCAAAGCGATCCAAACTCATAGCGATCCGAAACGGGGAAACGGCCACGATTGCTGGAAATATACAGGTAAAACGCAAAAGAGATGTTATTGAGACTGAGTATCAATAACGTTATTCAAGAAATTGTAGCGTTTTTGGCGGGGATCGCAAGGCTGGCAGATGAGCGGACTCGCACACTTTTTTCGATCGGCCACTCCTCCCAAATGATCCTGGCTTACCCAGGAGATATTTCCATTTCTCGCTATATTTGCTCGTTAAATAAATGGTGCCTTCCGCTCCTAGGCTGTGAATTTTTGTTAGTCGTCGTTCGCTGCACGAACAAAGCGGCCTTGACCGTATCGTTTGCGGAGCAAACGACGACACAATTACCTGAACTGTTGATAAATTCACAGCCTATCCGCGAACGATCAAAAAAACGCTGCTGTCGCGGAGCGTAGGGCGACAATAAAATTCCAGACGAATCTGAGACGAAAATTTAATCGTCTGCATCGGAGGCATCTTTGATGACAAAACGAGCCCGCAATCGAGCGACCTCGGTAGCCAATCCTGCCGAGGCAACCGAATTCAAGACTTCATTGAAATCCTTGTAAGCCGCAGGGGCTTCATCCCGCGGATACTTTCGGCAATTAGTTAAAATGTCCAAATCCTCAAAAGACTGATCCACAGCGGCTTGATCCAGTTCTCGGATCGCACGTTTGCGGCCGAGCAGCCGACCGGCACCGTGGTTCACACTGTAACAACTAATGGCTGCGTTTTCATCGGCCACCATAATGGCCGAGCCCGCTTGCGGGTTACCGGGCAATAAAATGGGGTGCCCCGTATTGGCATAACGAGTCGCCTGGAGGGCAGGATGACCGGCTGGAAAGGCACGCGTGGCGCCTTTGCGATGCACCCATTGAGGCACGTTCTCGACGATTTCCTTTCTGGCGATATTGTGGCTGATTAGGTATACAAGTTGTCCACGAACTCCCGGAAAAATTTCCTCGAAGGCTTCGAGAATGAGTGAATTGATCAACAAGTGATTAACCGTCGCGAAATTGGCGCCCAATGCCATATCATCCAGGTAGTCGTTGGCCTCGGTCGTCCCCAGGGGAGCGTAAACCAATTCGCGATCCCCACCGGGGAGCGGAATATCCCAAGTGGAAAATTTCTGTTGCAACGTACGGAACTGCCCCATCGCTAGGTTGTGACCCATTCCACGTGACCCGCAATGAGACAGGAAGGCAACGTTGCCATCTCGCAGGCCGAAGACGTCGGCGGCAGTTCGAGCACGATCATTTTCGGCGACTTCCACGATCTCGCATTCGCCAAAGTGATTCCCTCCGCCATAGGAACCGAGCTGGCTGATCTTGTCGCCGAAATCGCGAAAGGTCTTGGCGAACAAATGCCGTTCGAGTCTTACGCTTAGGGCATCGGTTGTCTCGTCGTGCCCCACATGCGTGGCGTCTTCACAACGCGTCGCCCACTCGATGGGGATTCCGAGTTGTTCACAGACCTCGGCCGAGGCACCTTGAGTCATCGCCCGCTTCCCCAAATCCGTCGATACCCGACGGCTCTTCACGCAATTGCGTTGGCCACGACCCATCCCTGTAGGCGTCCGTTCGCAAATGGCATTGATGATCGCGCGACGCGTGGGGCGATCGATGATTTGATCGGCAGGCAGGTCCAATTGCAATAAACTCATGGAACATTTGATATCCACACCGACGGGACCTGGATAAATATGAGTTGGCGAAACCAGCACGCAGCCAATCGGGGCACCGTAACCGCAATGCCCATCGGGATTCAGAACCAAGTTCGCAACGCCAGGAGCACCCCGCGAATTCACCGCTTGTTGCAAACACAATTCATCAAAAGTCTCGCGAATCTTGGCATTGCCAATGACCGTGATCGGTTTGTGATTGTCGACTGGCAGAAAGGCAGTGGCGTCACCGGTGGGAATCAGTTTGTGGGACATGCGTTCGGGGCTCACGAAAAAGTGGTTACAAACAACAGCTTGCATTTCTATTGTTCTATTCTATTGATCAATGCGATAGACAGTCGCATGGGAACAAGGTTCAGAGGCTCAAACCCGGTCGATCGATTCAAACTGGGTGAGGAGAACGAAACAGGCAGCAAGATTCCGGATCTCAATGAAGAATTTGAAGTCGAAAGTCAATCTGGAAATCAGAAATCGGGCTGCAGCGGAAAAATGAGTGTTGGCACTTACGCGCGAATCCGTTCGCGACCCAGAGGTTTTTGGATTGGAGAACAGCGAATTTTTAACCGAACCAAGGGGCTACATCCTGTTCTCCAACCCAAACGCTGAATCCTGGCACACCACTGGATTCATTTCAATTTGCATTGGCCCAGTTTGCATTGGCCCAGTTTGCATTGGCGATGCGAAAGCGATGCGAAAAATTTTCCAGATTTAGATCCTCTTCGTTGTTTCAACAGGCAATCATTGGCTGATGGCGGTTAACATTTTTCGGGCGTCGGCGAATTGGGAGACGGCGGTTCGTAGTTGCGTTGGAAATTTTTGTTTTTGAGCTTGTTGCAATTCCTGGTCGGAAGCGGATTGAATCGCCACAACGACCCAATTGTTTGGTAGGCTCTCGGTCACCGCATTTTTCTTGAAGGCCGTCTGCATCTGCTCGATTAACGTCGGTTGAGGTTTGTGAGTTTGATAGGAGTGCCATGCCGTTCTCAATGCCTGTTCGCTTTGCACATACCGCACCGCAACTTGTCGTGCCGTATGATCACCTTGCAAATAAATGGGAGCCACAAACGTCATTTGGGCGGAAATCAATTCTGTAGCTCCCCCAAATTTTTTAAGGGTTCCTTGAGCCAAGCAATCGATGCGGAGCACGCCGCCACGCCAATGTTTCGGGACACGATAAATCAAGCTGATCTCGCGGCCACCCTCGAGGGAATATTGTTTCGAAGAGTGAAAACGGAAGAAGGCTCCGGTGCCGCGATTGATCGATCCACTGGCGACCAACATCTCATGTTCGGGGACTTCCTCAAAACGGCGAGTCGTTCCGGAATGCGAGTTGGTTTCGGCGTTGGCATTCAGCGTGACGCTGGGGGTTGGGACCACAGTACCCCCACCAAGCTTGATGTTTTGATCCTCACGTTTTTCAACGGCAATCAAACCGCTAACCGGAGATTGCATGAGGGTCTTCGGGGCGTACTCCACCATGGGGTAAACGGAACGTTGCCAAAAGACATCGAAGCGAAATTCA
>JBGSIY010000351.1:0-6082 GCA_041742275.1 Pirellulaceae bacterium
ACATAGCTGCGGGTATCACCCGCTGATAGGGCGACCCCATCAATCCACCTCAGCGGCGATAGCCGCGACAGCAAATTCATCACAGGGCGCAATCCGCGGATTTCTGTCGCCCCTTCGGGGCTTTGAGTTTGGATGGGGGCACTTATCCGCCGGTTATCACCGGCGGATAAGTGCTGCGACCGCTTCGCGGCCAAGGGGCATACCCACAAACCAACCTAGCCGCGACAGGCGATTGGCACGCTAATACTTCGTTGTCAATCCGAGCTTCCACCGAGGTGCACTCGGAGGCGAGCAGACGGGTTCGGGTGTTGTGCCACGTGTGTAGCTGGGGCGAACGGTTAAGACCCTTCGATCAATAAATGTCGGCTTTAGCTCCGCGAATGATTAAAAATATTTTTCTTTTTCAGAGCCAAAGCGACAGGTAAAATTCGGTTGATACTAAGGATCTTTTTTGGAGCGATCCTGTTGGGCTCGACGTTTGGCGTCTAACAAGCGCGAAGTGTGCGGTTGATCTGCATTCGGAGTCTCGACGTTTTGAACGGACTTAGGAGCCGGAGCTTCGATCTCCCGATCACGTTCACTTTCCAATACTCGAGTTAATTGTTCCGTTCCGCTCGTAGTGCGATCGGATTCTGGCACTTCAAAACGCATATCACTGCGAGCTCGTTCCAATTGGCGAGTCACTTCAGATTTTTTTGATCGCAGGCGTTCCATGTTTGATTGTAGGTTGGGTTGTTCCTTGCCAGTTACTTTTTCTCGGATCCAACCCGCGGCCACTGAGACCCAGTTTAAGTTCACGGCGACGCGTCGAATAAAAACATCAGTCAAGAAAATCCAACCGGCCAATAACAACATGAATGGCCACATGGCCTGAATCGTCGCGGCGTGAAGTAAGCCCATTCGAAATGGATTTAACTGCAACGGTTGTTCCAGGTCACTCGCGGTGGTCAAGGGGGAGGCCTGCATGCCGTTCAATGTTCCATCTTTCGCCGGCAAGGCCACCCAGTTGTCGATCAGGGGCTGATTCGTTTCGCGGTCGGCGTATTCCGTCGCAAAGGGAACGTTGATTCCCGAAGTCAATCGTTCGTATCCCTCTCCCGGCGAAATGGAAAACAAGTAATTTCCAGAATTGTTCGTGTCAAATTCGGCTTCATAACGCCCTGGCGCCGACTGTGAAAAGTTCAAATCAAATCCTTGGCCATCCGGACGGATTCCTCGGGCATTTAAGTTGAGGAAATTAATGAAGTCGTCATTGGAGTCAACGGCGGTCACCACCACACGTACTTTGTTATCGCGAATATCGGTACCCACTGTAAAATTGGCGTCTTCGGTCACCGGACGCATAGAGTACCGCACGATTTGCGAAAATATTTTTTGGTAATTGGGATTGTTGTACCAGTCGTTGCACCAAATAAACCCGGCGTCACTCGTAAACACAACCGCGCGTCCGACTCCATATCGCCAGGTGGCCAACAGCGTTGAGTTTTCAGGGTTATCAGCGGGATCACTGGCGACGAGCAGTTGCTCCACCAGAGCGTTTTTTTTCAGGGTTGTCATCACGTAGCCATAAAACGGAGGCAACTCGGCGACTTCGACCCCTTGGAGCATTTCGTGCCTCCCCGTTGATCCCGTCGCCAAAACACGCATCCCCGCTTTCGATTCCTTGACTACCGGCTTGGCGACGCGACGGGCCTCGCGCTGAAAGATTTTTGGCAGGGCGCGTGGATCAGTAACTTCATAGTATTTGCCACCGGTCATTTGCGAAATGGATCGCAATAAATTACTCCCTGCCGGACCATGTGTTCCGACGGCCACTGTGGAGATCTTTACTTTGGCGGCCACATATTGGTTTAAGATTCCCTGCGTGGGCGGAGTCGGATCGCCGTCGCTGATAATAATCATGTGCTTCATCGACGCCGTCGAGTTCTTGAAACCGGCAAGAGCCAGTCGCATAGGAGGATCAAAATCCATCATGTCCCCAGGAGTCATCCGGTTGAGCATGGCCTGCATCCGTTTGCGATTGGTGTCGACCCGATCCAAACCATTGGGGAGTGACCACAGCCAACGCGGTACAGCCGTAAAATCGCTCCAGTCTACTACGCCACAAAAGTCCATCGGTCCTAAAACATTCAAGGCTTCTTGGCTAATCTTCACTTGCCAAAAATTGCCGTTCCCCATTTCGGAAGCGTGCATGATTAGCACCAAGGCACCGACAGCACTGACTTTGTCATTTTTGATTTGAAAATCGACGGGCATCGCCTTTTCCAATTCCGTATTGGACCACCCGCCCGCTCCGAAGGAACGATCACCCCCGAGCATCACCAGTCCGCATCCTAACTCCTCGCAATTGCTGACCAGCATTCGAATTTGTTCGTCAGAAAATGCGACGGTGCTGCCCGTGGGACCCTCGGAGGCCCGCGAGACATTGGCAAGTATGATCGAATCATATTGCAGCAGTTCGGCAGCTGTTGAAAACGGGTTGTCCGAGGCGCGTACGTCAACTCGAATTTTGGCCTTGCTCAGCATCTCAACCAGTTGCGTGAATTCACCAGGATTGGCGACATCTTCAATCAGCAGAACTTGACCCTCGCCCCTCACCTGTGAGAAAGCCGAAGCTTCGTTATTTTTTTGTACAGAATCTACAAGCGGATCATCGGCGATGAACCTCGCGTTGAAATTCACCATGGCGGATCGATCGAGCTCATGGGTGAAACCGATTACGTTCTTTCCAGGGGACAAAGTAACCGATTCTTCCGCAATCATTTCCTCGCGTTGATCAATTTTTTGCGATAGCAACAAACGACCTTTTACATTTTCGAGCGGTTGTCCGTTTTCGCCGAGAGCATCATTGGATATGACAACCCGGGCTTCAAATTTTTGCCCGTTGCGAATGTCGTTGGGGACCATGAGTTTGTCTACGGCGATATCCGAACGAGCATCCAAGAGTACAGGGACAACATCGATCCCCACGCCATCTTGGGCCAAGGCGGCGACGATGGTGCTTGCGTCTCCCACGTTTTGATTGCCGTCAGTCACAATAACGATGCGCCGCGCCGTGTCCTCGGGGAAGGCGGCTTTGGCCAGGCGCAATGCCGATTCCAAATTGGTGGCATCGGTTTTTAAATCGAAATCGGATTCAATACGATCGACGATGGGCAGCAGGCCTTCGTAAGGTGCCGTTTCAATTTTTGCCGAAGCACCAAAAATGATGACGCCTGCCATGTCTCCTTCGCCGGGAGCGTTCCCCTCGCGACGATGTTGTTCAACGGACTGTTTAACATACGTCAGCATGGCATCTCGCTGGTCGCGCGGAATGCTTTCCGATTGATCCAAGAGATACAAGACCGTAACGCGATCGGTCAACTCACGCCAATGGATCTCTGCCAAGGCAAACACCAGGGCCGTGAACACGATCGAACGAAAGAGGATAGCGGCCAGGCGACGGTAGTTTCCCAACCCAGCCAAGCTGTTAAAACTGAGTACTACAATTGCCGGCAAGATGACCAGCAACAACAGCATCCAAGGACGGTCAAAACCAATTTCTCTAATCCATTCCATTGCAAATCTTGACTTTCACGAGGTTTCCACGACACGATACAAGAGTCGTCATTCGATTGCCAACTGGTTGCCCTATCTAATTCTAGAGCAACCTATCGCCATTTCGTAGTCACCTTCTGACATGAATGGGTCAGCTTTGGCCGGCTCTGCAGACTCCAATCCGGTTTGGCCAAGAAATCCACACCGGGTCCAATTGGAATCGCTGGATTGAGGTAAGGCCCCTGTCTCAAGCCAAAAAGGCACAGCCAATTCGTTTGCAAGTCTTGGAACACTTGTGGGGGTTGTGACGTGTCGGCTCGGCTCAAAAACGTCCAGAATTCCCGTTATTACAAGCGATTCTATTGATAAATTTCGCAAAGTTTGACGTTTGGCACCGCCCGGCCTCAGCCGCGAACTGTTTTGGATGTTACAATTTCTGACTTGACGGTAGGGATTTTCTTGGATTTCTACCCACCAAGGACTTGAGTTGCCGCTCAGACTTGTCTTTTGACGTCGACGGAGACGTTCCCGATTTTTCGCTCAGGCCCAACTTTTTTGGGGATACCTTGGCGATGCCTGCTGGATTCGGACTCCGCGTACCGGGGACGCGAACCGCACCATCGGGTAGGACGTTTCAGCAATATGAGTACTTAGGGCACAAGAGATTTCAAGTTGTTTCAGTTGCCAGTTGGTTACGATGCAGTTCAATTGCCAATCGTTTGCTTGGCATCCTACTTGGGGTGCGTTCGCACTTAAAACAAGGTTTTCAGATATGTATACCGTTCGCTTTGCGAGACGGTTACACCCATTTTTCCAGTGGAGGAATTGATGAAGTTTGATATAGGCCGCCAGTTTGTGGCGTCAATTGCCTGTTGTTTGACGCTCGTTTTTTTCACAGCGAATTACGTCGTCGCTGATGATCCGGAACAGGCGGAATATCCGCCGATTGAGAAAGTCACGGAGGGATTTGAAGTTGTCGCGGCAACCAATGACGATGGTGCCGCCGACGGAACTTCCTTTTATAAACTTTGGATCAATCGCAAATCCAATCAAGTCTTGGCGGAGCTCCCGAAGGACTTTGCTGCGCCGAATCAACGCCATTTTATTGCAACCACATTGTCTGGTGGTGACGTCTTCGCCGGCCTCCAATCGAGCGACTTTTACGTTTACTGGAAACAGTATGGCAAACGTATGGCACTGGTGGCTGAGGACCTTTCCATTCGCGGTTCGGACGATGAATCCAAAGCTTCTGTGAAGCGGCTGTTTACTGACACGATTTTGGTCGATGTACCCATCGTCGCTTGGGTTCCTCGCGGCGGGCCGGTCATCGATTTCGATGAGCTATTGGTAAACAATGCTACGATATTTTTTGGCGGCAGCGTGCGAGCTGCCAAGCCGCATTTGTCATCGGTTCAACGAATTAAAGCGTTTCCTAAAAACATTGAAATCGCTTTCGAATTGGCCAACGCTGACGGAAATCTAAAAGTCCTGCATTATTCGATCAGCAAAATCGAAGGAAGTCCCGGTTTTAAACCCCGGGTCGCCGACCAGCGTATTGGCTACTTCACAACCGCCTATGACGACTACGGGAAATACGAAGACGACGAGACTCGCGTACGTTATATCAATCGCTGGCACCTTGAAAAACGAGATCCCTCGTTGCAAAAGAGTCCGCCTAAACAGCCCATTGTATTTTACTTGGAACACACAACCCCCGTGCGTTATCGACGTTGGGTCCGCGAGGGCGTTTTGTATTGGAACCAGGCATTTGAACAAGTGGGGATCGTGAATGCGATCGAGGTTCGTCAACAAGACAAACAAACTGGCGAACACATGAACCGCGATCCCGAAGACGTTCGCTACAATTTTATTCGTTGGTTGAATAACAATATCAGCACCGCAATCGGCCCGAGTCGAGTTAATCCTACCACCGGGGAAATTTTGGATGCGGATATTGTTTTAACCGATGGATGGATTCGCACGTTTGAGAATGAATTCGAAAATGTGATGCCGAAGATTGCGATGCAAGGCATGTCGGCAGAAACTTTGGATTGGTTCGCATCTCACCCGGATTGGGACCCCCGCGTCCGGATGGCCGCTCCCAGCCAGAGAGAATTTGTCCGCGAGTCTTTGATGCTCCAGGCGAGAAATCGTCATCTTTTGGGAACGCCTTTCTCAACTCAAGACCGTTTGTTGAACGACGAAATGGCCGGTAGTTGGGCAGCTAAATTGAACAAGTCCAATGGGGCTTGTTTTGCTGCGGACGGCCGGAAATTCGATGTGGCCTTCATGCGGATGGCAGTCGGTATGATGATGGCCCAAGACGACAAAGACGAAGAAAAGGGCGAAAAGAAGGACGACAAGGCTGAAGTGCCTGGCGAGCAAATGCTGGATGGCATGCCCGAATCGTTTATCGGCCCTCTGCTGGCAGATCTCGTTTGCCATGAAGTCGGGCATACCCTGGGCTTGCGCCATAATTTCAAGGCCAGTAGTATTTACTCTCTGGAAGAAATGAATAGCGAAGAACTTAAAGGCAAAAAACCTT
>JBGSIY010000352.1:0-1689 GCA_041742275.1 Pirellulaceae bacterium
CGCTGAACTGGCGCAGGAATTAGCCGCTCGATTCTGGTAACGTAACGAGAGTGGCGATTATTGTTGCTTTATAGGGGAACGGGTAGCGTAACATGAACGAACAGGCAGCCGCTTCATTTCCAGTGAAGGGCCGTGATGATCCGCAGCCCATCAATCCAGTGGACTTGCAGGAAGCCCAACAAATCCTTCTGGATCAGCTGGATGCGGCTCTGTGCCGTGGAGAGTGTTGGGAAGGTCAACTGAGTGATTCGGCTTTATCGACAGCCACTGCCATCTCGGCGATGAGCTTCTATTTGCAGACGCGAAATCGGGTCGATGAAACGGAAAACGTCCCTGAGGCTCGTTTGCTGATTGAGGCAGGTTTGAAATGGTTGGGCGAGCGTCAGAATGCCGACGGCGGTTGGGGGGATACTTCCGCCAGTTTTTCTAATATTTCGACCACGCAATTGGTAATTGCGGCAGTCACGATAGCGGGGCGAGACCGAGATGAAAGGTGGCGGGAGTCTTTGGCACGGGCGTCGGCTTATGTCGCAGCCCAGGGTGGTGTGGCGGGGATTCGCGATCGGTATGGCGATGATCGTACTTTTTCAGTCCCTATCTTGGCCAATGCCGCCATGGCCGGATTAGTTCCCTGGCGCGAGGTATCGGCCTTGCCGTTTGAAGCCACGATGATTCCTCAGCGATTTTTTCATTGGCTGCAATTGCCGGTCGTCAGTTATGCGGTGCCGGCTTTGGTCGCGATGGGTCAAGTTAAATTTATTCAGGATCCGCCCAGGAACCCGATCAGTCGTTGGTTGCGAAGCGTGGCGGTGAAGCCGAGCCTGCGTTTATTAGAAAAGATGCAGCCTCAAAGTGGAGGATTTTTGGAGGCCGTTCCTCTGACTAGTTTTGTGGTAATGGCCTTGATCAACGCAGGGCAGGGGGGGCATCCGGTTGTTGAAAGAGGGATAACGTTTATTTTGGCTTCGGCCAGGAACGGGTGCAGTTGGCCGATCGATACGAATCTGGCGACTTGGAATACGACGTTGACCATTAATGCGCTGGGGCAAGCATGGCCCGAGGGGTGGAAGACAACGGAGCAGTGGCGATCGATCCTGCGGTGGGTCTTGAGTTGTCAATACTTGGAACGGCATCCTTTTACAAACGCGGCACCGGGCGGATGGGGATGGACGAATTTAAGTGGTGCGGTGCCCGACGCCGACGACACGCCTGGAGCCTTGTTGGCTCTGCGCCATTTGTCGCAACAGGTCCCTTGGACATCAAGCGAGCAAACGGAGATTGCCGATGCTGCGGGGAGAGGGGTAGATTGGTTGCTGGGGTTACAGAACCGAGATGGCGGTTGGCCGACTTTTTGTCGGGGTTGGGGGCGATTTCCGTTTGATCGCAGTGGAGCGGATATCACGGCCCATGTCATACGGGGGTTGATCGCCTGGAAAACGAAGCGCAGGGCAAGGGATATAGAACGGGCGATCCAGCGGGGCTTTCGGTTTTTGGAGCGTCAGCAGCGAGCCGATGGCAGTTGGTTACCCCTCTGGTTCGGGAATCAGGACCAACCTGACGACGAAAATCCTTATTATGGAACAGCCAAAGTCCTTTTGGCGTATAGAGAAGCTGAAAGATTAGATACCCAGGCGGCTCAAAATGGGTTAAACTGGTTGCGAACCGTACAATCGGCCACGGGAGGATGGG
>JBGSIY010000353.1:0-2275 GCA_041742275.1 Pirellulaceae bacterium
AGACGGTTTTGGTAAATTTTGAGCGTAACGACATCTGTGCCAACTAGCGAATCTAAATCGTTAGGCCGCCGCGGGAGGAGCCCCAAAACTGGGTCGCGAATTCTTGCCGGGGCCGAAAAGTCAATGGTCTTTAGTTATCAATGGTGACGGTGGGGAACACCAAATCCGCGGGTTTAAACGCCAAAAAGCTTCCATTTGGATGCGAAGGTACTCTGGGTTCCGGGCTCATGTCCTGGGGCAATTGCCGTACCAAGCACCGAAATTGATAAAAGTAGGCTCCATCGAGGGAGACGCCAGGTTTTGGGTAGGTGGGCTAAGTCGATCCGTTGCGAGGTTTAGGAATAAACCAGGCGATTTGTCCCGGCCAATTTGGCTTGAAAAAACATTCGGAATCAACCGCCGAATGTGGACACTTGAGCCAAAACTGCCAGCATAAAGCTCAAAAAAAAGGGCCATCGCATCAAGTCCTGACACGTTGGCCCTTTCGAAACAACTGTTAAAAAGAACACATTACCCGGCTAGGATTCGAACCTAGAATGTCTGAACCAAAATCAGAAGTGTTGCCATTACACCACCGGGCATTGCGTTATGGGACTGATTATAAACCACAATCCCGCTTTTGAACAACCGCAAATACGAGTTGTTCCATCTCAATTGTTAGATCCACATTAACCACGCAAACCGATTGAGGGACGTGGAGGATAACGGGTGCAAAATTCAAAATTCCGCGAATCCCTGCCGCCACCATTTGGTCCGCCGTCTCCTGCCCGACATTCGGCGGAACACATAAAGCCGCAATTTCCAGGTTTTTTTGGGCGATAACCGAAGCAAATTGAGCGAAATTGAAAACTTCGATCCCCGCATAGGTTTTATTGATCACGTCGGGCAACAAGTCAAACCCGGCGGCGATGGGAAATCCCCGTTCCCTCAACCCTCGGTAACCCATCAAGGCCTGTCCCAAATTGCCGCACCCCACAACCGCGATCGGCCATTGGGCCTTTAAACCCAAAAAGACCTTAATCGCGTCAATCAATTCGGAACATTGGAAGCCAATCCCGGCATGCCCCACGACGGTCAAGTGCCCTAGGTCCTTGCGCACCTGAGAATCGCTGACTTCCATCAAATGGCTGAGCATGCGGGAACTAATCGTCAGTTTCCCATCGTCCATCGCTCGCTCGACTTGCCGCAGGTATCGACTCATTCGTCCTACAACTGTTTTGGATGGTGACTCTGACATAAGGCGACTTCCCCCCAAACGAAAAAATGGGCTTGGCTCAGCGGACCTGGACCGACCCGCATGAACACTCTCGAGCTGTTGTTGCATTATCCCTCGTCGTCACACACAACTCAATCGGAAGCCTCCTGCTAATAGAATCCAACCCCCGAAACCCGTTCATTGCATTTGCCGACCGGAATCACAGGGGCAACTGGGTTGCGAATTCGGGGCAGAGAATAGCGGAGCGGACAAGCCATCAATGCGAATCGGTGCGATTGAAAAACCAGCCATTTACCGAACTAAAAGGCTTCTCCAGGAAATCAAATTGCCCGTGGTCGCCCCTGTTGGGCAAGTCTGGCGTGGGCGGCATTGGGGTGGATTCTTTGCTACCAGCGTTACAATCGGCACGTTCATTAAAACCGGAAAGTCGAGATCGAGTTTCCTAGTTTTTTTAAAAATATTCAACAACACAAATTGCCTGTTTATCCTACACTCCCCTGTCGTCCGAAATTAACCCTATCAGGGAGGACCAGATCCAGCTTGGGCTCAAACCCCGGGCAGGCACCATTACTGGCTGATCGTTCGCGTAGCAGGATGTGAGACGGAACACCACCGGTTAAGCATGGAGAATGGTTTGGCATGGCGAAATGGATTCGCTAGACCAGATGCCCCTCTAGGGTCAAAAATCAGTATTTTTTTCTTTTGGAGAAGTGACATGAAAGTGGTAAGAAGTCTGCTGACAACAGCAACCGTGGTTGCAGTTATGTCGGCCAGCTTCAGCTGGGGCCAATGTTGTGGTGGTGCAAGCTATAACATGGTTGGAGCAGCAGCTCCTGCCGCAGTTGAAGGCAGCGGATGTGGTGGAAGCTACACCGTGATGCGAACACAACGCCGCGTGGTTATGGAGCAAGAGCAAGTAACCCGTATGCGTAACGTAACTCGTACTGTTTGGGAAGAACAACAAGTTCCTGTAACTCGCACTGTTCGCGAGACAGCCTGCCGAACTGAAGAGTACACTGTTCGCGTTCCCGTTCGTGAGACCAGCTACAAAACAGTGAA
>JBGSIY010000354.1:0-2943 GCA_041742275.1 Pirellulaceae bacterium
CACACAAACACCCATAAATGGATCCCACATAGTGCCCAGGGGACACACGCACTCGGACCCGTTCCAAGTTCGACCACCGGTACATACAGGAACGCTACTCGATGATGATCCGCTACTTGAGCCAGACGATGACGGCCAAGACGAAGAGCCACTGGATGACGAGTCGGATGAACTCCAAGACGAGCTCCAGGATGAGCTCCATGACGAAGAACCAATGGACGAGCTGGAGCCGCCATCGCATTTACAGCATCCGGCACCGTGCCAGTAATCCCATGGCCCCTCGTAGCGGCGAAGAGATCCACCTTCCAAGCAAATCGAAATAGCCCGTCGGTAGACGTTTAAGAGTCCCCCTTCGCAGCGAACATCGGTTTCATAAATCATGACACAGCTATCAGGACCGCTGCTAGAAGAACCGGACGAGCCAGAACTGCTGGATGAAGACTCCGAAGTGCTGGAACTAACCGAAGACTCGGAGGACGATCCCGACGATGCCGATGACCAGGAACTATAACTTGATTCGTAAGACGAGCTCCAGGAAGACCAGGAACTTGACGATCCCGAACTGGAGGAACTCTGACAACATCCGTCGCCGATCTGCACCACTTCCCATTTTTGACTGTCGGGCAGCCATTTGGCCCAGCCACTGGTACCCACTGGTGCAGGCTCGGCCATGTTGATGATCCCGAGCGAATCATAGACCTGGAACAGACAATCGACATTGCACCAATTGGGAATTCCTGGAATTGGCTCGCTGTAAACGATCCGCTGTGCCTGGGCATATCCGCATTTGGCGAGCGGCGACAGAAGTCGGAACCGCCTAAAGTCCTCACTGACATTGGCCAGCCGGACAATGGCCCATTGGTTTCCCAGTCCACCTTCGCGCCACAGAATTTGGGCGCTACCATAGGGGCGACTTTCAAGACTGCTCGAGTCGTTGTGTTTCACATCCGCGAAATGGTGGCAACTATCGGTAACCGAGATGAAAGCAGGGCAGACGCCACTGATCCAGGCCCGGCCAATTTTGCCATGCCTGACCGGATCAAGCAAAATGCCGAAGCGGCTAAAGTGGGTGGGATGCATTGGCCGAACGCCACTGATGGCCACCCGATTTTTGAATTCACGCTGATTGTCCGCTGGCGTGATAATCGGAGTGTTGATCGCCAGGACATTGAACCGCGAACAATCCTGCCCGCTGTTGTTGCGAAGTTTAACGATGTCGCCCTGCCGAAACTGGTCCAGCACCTCGGTCAACTGATCGTGACTTCGTCCCTTCCGCTCGCGTACCGAATCGAGAAACGCGTTCCATACCTCGGCCGAAACCTGGAGGGGCTGACCGGCTTGAACTTTCTTGAAGCGATCGGCCATTATTTAGCCTTTAGGTTGTAGGCCGGAGGCCGGAGGAAAATTAAAAACAACCTTGGGCAACCGCCCACCATTCCGCAACCACTAGTTTCCAGTCTCATACTCCGATTCCCAGGGCGCTGAAGTCACCATAGTCATAGACCCGTTCCACGTAAGCGGTGACTGGCTTTTTGATCAGCGTCTTGGCGGACGAGTCTTCGTCATCGTCGAATCGAACCCAAAGATAATGCCACCCTTGCTTGTCGATTCCTGTGATATTCCCCAACGACAGGCCGGTAACATTGGGGCTGGCAGCAAACCTAAAGGTAATCTCCCAATCGTCGAATCCCCGTTTGGCACCCGTGGCCCCCAGGAATAAAACCTCTCCCGCAGCGAAGCCCTTAAACGAGCCTCCATTGACCCGCCCCGTTAGTAAGAATAGGGCCTGTTTATAGGCTCCCGTTACCAGCGCCGAATTGATGTAATGGGTTTCCGTGAAATTAAAAACAGGAACCGTGATGTCGGCTCCGTCGATTTGATCCTGGTTAACGCCAATCGCTCCCCAGAAATTGGCAGCGATCTCACCCGGAGCTGCATAACTCCCTACCGTCTGCAGCGATTGGCTGATGTGCTGCGTGCCGCCTCCCGTATCGAACGTGAATTGGGAATCGTTCTCGAGCTTGGCATATTGAACCGAGCAATCCCAGACCCCGCCACCCAAATGCTTGATTGAGAAGCTGTCGCGTTTGAGCCCATCATAAAGTCCTGGCGATGCGGCGGCCAACAGGTTTTTCACTGCC
The DNA here is from genome assembly GCA_041742275.1 of Pirellulaceae bacterium. Classification (GTDB taxonomy): domain Bacteria; phylum Planctomycetota; class Planctomycetia; order Pirellulales; family Pirellulaceae; genus BJ22. Next base: position 2,142 of record JBGSIY010000354.1, read on the forward strand.
ACATCGTCGTCCGTACCCTGGACGACATACAACAACTCCGTCAGGGGGCTTTCGCTTTCGGTCGCCGCTCGGCTGTCGAACTTCTCGTCAATGGTTATCATAGGCTGGAGGCGGTAGGCTGGAGACTGGAGGAAAAGAGCAATGCGCGATCACACGAAACTTCGGGCGTTTGAGTTGGCCGATCAATTGGCCCTGGCGATTTACACATTGACGATGACCATGCCAGCCGACGAGCGATTTGGATTGACATCGCAAATGCGGCGAGCTGCCGTATCCGTTCCATCGAATATCGTGGAAGGCTGTGCGCGAGATTAGCAGGCCGAATATCTCCGTTTCCTTCACGTCGCTTTTGGCTCAGCAAAAGAGCTTGGTTACCAGCTTTCACTTGCCGAGCGACTTCAGTTTCTTGAGCCCGATGCTGTTCAGCCAGTTCACGACCTATGCAACGAGACCTGTCGCGTTTTAAATGGATTAATTCGATCACTTTCATAATTTCCTCTTGCCTTCGGTCTTCACCCTCCAGCCTCCAGCCTCCAACCTACTGAAATACTAATCCTCCCTGTTTGGCTTCATCCAGTAGCCCCTTGGTATTGATGACGATCTGTTCGGACGCCTTGGCGGTTCGTTCAGCCAAGCTGTCGGAACCGAGTCCGCGGGCCCCGAGAGCATTAAATGTACCTTTGGATTCGATCTTTCGTTGTTCTTCTCCGAGTGTGTCGGCGCTGAGGGACATGCTATGTTGCAGGTCCTTGAGCTTCTTTCCCGACGGTGTCGATTCATTTGGCGTTGCCTCTTGCTGTAC
>JBGSIY010000355.1:0-4433 GCA_041742275.1 Pirellulaceae bacterium
GGTTTGGCTGAGGGTCTTGCCCCGGCGTCAGGTGAACAGGGGGAGCGTAGGTGCGAAATTGGGGAGCCGGGGACCGCGTGTTGGACGTCTGTTGCCCCTGGGCTAGTCCCAGGGGATACAACATCAACAAACCCAAGGCAGAGGCTCTGAACATCCGACGGTACCAAGTAATGGATGCGTCGTTTTTAAAAGGAGAGGAAACCATCGAGTGAACGGTGAGCGTGCTTTGGCAACCCGTTCCCCAGCACGCTAAACGCACTGAGTGAAGCCAAGCGGTGAAGCACGTCTTTCGGTTAATCAGCGTCTTGAGTGTGCGCGGATTCCGAGCTGTAATTGGGCGCTTCTTGCGTAATCGCGATATCATGGGGGTGACCTTCCCGGACACTAGCCGCTGAAACCTGTATAAACTGAGCATCCCTGCGCAGTTCCTCTATCGACCCTGTTCCACAGTACCCCATCGCGGCGCGGACGCCACCGACGAGTTGGTAAACAAAATCGCTCAATGCTCCTTTGAATGGCACTCGGCCTTCAACTCCCTCAGGAACTAACTTTCCGTTCCCAGGGTTCGATTGGCGATAACGTTCACTGGAACCTTTTGCCATAGCACCCAATGAACCCATACCACGGTACACCTTGAACGAGCGTCCCTGATATAAGATCATCTGGCCTGGACTTTCAACCAAACCTGCAAACAAACCACCGATCATGACTGAACTCGCTCCCGCCGCAATGGCTTTGGCAATATCACCCGAATAACGGATTCCTCCGTCGGCGATTACCGGTACATTGCAGGCATCCGCAGCGAGCACAGCGTCGAGAATGGCTGATATTTGAGGTACACCCACTCCGCTGACCACACGCGTCGTGCAAATGGACCCTGGACCAATCCCAACTTTCACCGCATCGGCTCCGGCATCAATCAACGCTTGGCAGCCGGCGGTTGTCGCCACATTGCCAGCAATCACATCGATATCGAATTGCTTCTTAATGCGTGAAACTGTGTCAATAACGTTCTTCGAATGACCATGAGCACTATCAACGATCAACACATCCACACCTTTTTCGATTAAGCTGGCAGCTCGGTCGAAGTCATTAACTCCGATCGCCGCGCCCACTCTCAATCTCCCCTGCCGATCCTTGCAAGCATTGGGAAACCGATTCATCATGTCGATGTCTTTAATCGTTATAAGTCCTCTCAGTCTTTTATTTTCGTCAATCAGTAAAAGTTTCTCCACCTTTTTAGCCGTTAAAATTTTCTCAGCTTCCGCAAGCGTTACATCACCCGTAGCTGTTATCAACGAATCCTTGGTCATTACGTCGGAAACGGTCTGATCTCGCGTTTCCAAAAATCTTAAATCTCGTCGAGTTAAAATGCCTGCTAGCTGGCCATTGGCATCTACGATGGGCACTCCCGATACATTGTGCTGCTCCATAATTTCCCGAGCCTGGTCGACGCTAGCGTCCGGGGGCAAGGTTACGGGGTCGAAAATAATTCCGTTGGCACTCCTTTTAACCTTGTAGACTTCCTCCGTCTGGGCGGCGATGGACATGTTCTTATGAATCACACCAATCCCTCCGACTTTGGCCAACGCAATGGCCATTTGGCTCTCGGTCACGGTGTCCATTGGCGAACTCACCAAGGGAATATGCAGACGGATATTTCGCGTCAATCGTGTAGAGACATCAACCTCAGATGGCACGATTTCGCTATATCGGGGTTGGATCAAAACGTCGTCGAAAGTAATGGCCGTCTTGATAATCTTTGATTCCAACATTGCATCTACCTAGAGGTGAAAACCTCAATGAATTCAGGGGGCTTGATAATAGAAACCTCGCATTATGACAACTATTCCACGCTTTTCAACGACGCACCAAACGCTCTACGGCCAATGGGCGTCCCCTTCGGGGTCGCGTCATGAAACAAGTCACGTTTCAGCAACCCGTGATGGGTTCCTACGGGCATTGATTTGGGGAGAATTCCTGAGATGAATTTCTCGCCGAGCGGAAATGGCCCCCCAGGCTACGAAAGCCTCCTGTTTTTGGTCAAACCCGAGCCGCTAACCATTTGGCCCGAGCAGCAACCATATGGATCGGGCGTCGAAGTCGCATCATGGATCGTTCAGCAGTCCCGCACAGGGCCCGCATAGGGATTGAAAATCGACAACCCGCACTTCGACACTAATTTTCAATTCGCTCCTGATTCGAAACGCGAATTCGTGAATTTGCCCTACGGTGCATCCGTCGCTTGTCACCAAGCCAGTTGGCACCTACCCCAGATGGCAATTTCAGGCAGCGGCAATCTCACCCGTTTTTCGAGTGGCGGCGAAAGGACCCTGTTTCAAAACAAATCCGAGCTCGCCCCGCCTGCTGCCATCAACATCGACGGTCAAACGGAGCAAATCGTTTTAGACAAGAAATACTTGCAGGGCCGGAACCAAGTTCATCGCATCTTCCGTGGGGACCAAGAACATTGCCGCAAAGTAAGAAATGAGGCCGATCAATACCGAGGCAATCATCACTATCGAGGGAATCAACAAACCTTTTCCTTGCATGAAACCAAAAATCGGACAATATAACCCGAGCGACAACAGGCAAGACATTCCCTGGATCGAACTGACCTTGAAACCCACAAAAGAAATCCAGGCTCCACAGGCCACATACATGACCACCGACATAATCATACTGATTTGAGGTGGGGTGATCCCCGTCATTGTCAGAATCCAATCCATGGACAGGACCAGAAATACGCCAGCGCCGACAAATACCATCAAACCGATGACTGCCAAGAGCGCTACGAGCATCGAGTCGCTTCCGTCCCCGAAATCTTCGCCATCGGCCGACAAAGGCGTCTCATCCAAAGCCTTTTCCGCGCGAGCCAATAACTTTTCGCCATCAGTCATTCCCGCGTCAATGTCTTCATCACCATCAATCAGCACGGCCGTTTCCATCCGCCGTCCGGTGGCCATGTTGTAGCCGCACTCGATACAAATTACGGCCGTAGGATGCATCGGCGCCGCACAACTGTCGCAAACAGGGCCCAATGGCGTGCTCTCGACTCCAGCTTCATCCAATAAATCGAGTAGTGGGTTGTGGCGTTTCGGTTGCGTTGGAACTGCCGCGGCGACCGAGGATGGAGGGCGTTTGGCCGGTACCGCCGCTGGCTTCTCACCTTTGTTGGGTATCTTCATCGGCTGTTTGCATTTCGGGCACTTGACCAACTTCCCACCCAGTTCATCTCGTACGGAGATGGGGTTAGCACAACTGCCGCAGATCGCCTTGATCGCCATGGACAAGTGATTCCTTTTAAAACACAAACAGTAAATCTATTGTCGCGACCAAAAATTTGAAATCGCTGACATACCAGCCCAAGAAAATCATAGAAGTCGGGAAAATCGATGATCCTGAGAAAATTCAAATTGAGAATTCAGGAGTTGCCCCGGATTAGTACGTCTGGGTCCACTTCTAAATATTAAATAATTGCCGACGATTCGGTTTCTTTCTAGTCAAAAGTCGCATTCCAAAGACAAATTCGAACGTTTTTTTTGGGAATACCTGACTCCAACTGTCTTAACGCGAGGGCTTTGGGGAAAAAGCGAGATCCTTCCCGGATTCGGCCGCTTCCTAACCGCGTCCTTATTATGGTCGGCATTGGTTTGCTGTCAAATTGTCACGACAGCCAGCACAGGAGGACTTTTGGCTTTTTCCCTTCTCGATACGAATTTTATCATGCCCCCTATTTTCGACATGAATCCAAAGACAATTCCATTTCGCCGACCTTGAGTCCACGTCGTGAAGGCTTTCCCAAAACCCCGACGTTGTAACTCGCAGGGCTCGGACGCGGGTTTTGGATTTATGATTTTCTAGTTTTTGAGATAGCCCAACCATCTTTGTGCCAACTATTTCTCTACTTAGACCGGTGGTTCACACTTTTTAATCACCGCATTTTCCACGTTTTCCAGATTTAGATTTCAAAAACGCTTGAATTGGCGCGCGATTTGCCTTTAGGGCGTCCGTATTGTGATTTAGCGCAAGAATGTCAGGCTTCAGCTGAACCTGCCACATTTCCATATCCACAATGACCCATTCAAATCGATAAACACCATTTTGACGGAGGAATTCATGGCTGCGACTGCCACGAAAAAGACGAAATCGAAAGTTAACTTGCAACCCTTGGGTGATCGCGTCGTGGTTCGCCGCGAGGACTCAGATCAAGTCACCGCGGGGGGCCTCGTCCTGCCTGACTCCGCCAAAGGCCGGCCGACGCGTGGTGTAGTGATCAGCGTCGGTGATGGAAAACTTAATAAAAGCGGCTCGCGAACCCCATTGCAGGTCAAAGTAAACGACCGCGTGTTGTTCACCTCTTATGGTCCTGATGAAATCAAAATTGGCGATGAAGAACTGCTCTTGATGCGCGAAGACGACATCTTGGCGGT
>JBGSIY010000356.1:0-7836 GCA_041742275.1 Pirellulaceae bacterium
TTCAAACGGATCAGTGCCGGCAATACGCAACACCAATAGAAAAGCGACGGCAACCTCGAAAGTTACCGCCGCCCTACCGCTTGGACTGCACCCATCTACAGATATCGGAATCAAAATCCCTAGTCGATGTACCGGTTAACTTCACCCCCAGCGCGAGTTGCCAAGGCCCGATAGATTTCGACATCAATTTGGTCGTTGATCAAACGGGTCGAACCGTCAGCAAACGCAAAATTGGCGCCGACTTTATGGTAACTACGAAAATCTTCGAAATGCCCATCGCGATCATTCGGCGCGTGATCGGCCGACCCCACAACCCGGGCAAACGGCTCGTCAATGTGACCATCGACACCGACCCATGACATGTAACCCATGTCATTTCGTCGTTCGCCAAACAACAATGTGTTGCTCTGCCCGTCCAAAATATCGCGCAGTTTGGTGCGGCTGTTGGCATAGAAGATGCCATTTCCATTAAAGGGATCGTCTTCGATTTCATTAGAACCGAACACACCGGAATAGTTACTTCGTCCGACCCATAAGTCTTCGTGAGGATCGACGGGGTCATGAGCGCTAGGTCCATAGGCTGCAACGATATGCGAATGACCGGCGATTTCCTCGGCTAAATTAACCAAGTTCGGGGCTGGGTCGGACGCACATTGGAACACGGGAATGAGCGTTTTTAAAATTTCCTCATGATCGTGATCGTCAATCGACAGTTGTGAGTTGATGCCGTTAAATACATTCCCCGCTTCGATGTGATTGAGGAGATGGTAAGCCCAACCCCATCCCGGCCCTGCAGCGGCATCCATCGGGTCGACCGAAGCCCAACCTGGCGGCAACTTGCCCAAGGCGCTTTCGTGGTTCATCGACGCCAAAGCCAATTGGCGAATATTGTTTGTACATTGGGTTCGCCGAGCAGCCTCGCGTACCGATTGCACAGCCGGTAACAGCAAACCGACTAAAATTCCAATGATGGCAATCACCACCAACAATTCTATTAAAGTAAAACCAGAACTACGTTTCATTTTCTCACCAATTATTTTTTAGGTATAAATTCAAAATAGAAAGTTCACGAAGACCTGCGAAGTCGTCGTCTGTTTGTTTCGTATCCCATGGCGGCAAAAATGGGCCAGCGCATACGATCAAAACGAATGATAATAATAGAGACGCCACAATTGAGCAGCGATAAGTGCGTGTTGCCCGAGAACCGTTCGGCAGTGCTGCGAACCCAACTGCCAAATTCAAAAAAAGAAAGTTGCCCTACTGGGCACTCAATCCCCGTGGTCCCGGAAAACCTTAGGCGAGCATCAACAACGCGGAGGGAGGACCACGGCAGGAATAGGCGAAAACTACCGCAGCGTGCGCTGATTCAGAACAGGATTCGTCGATAAATTGGCGACTGTCAAATTCCAACCAGACCATCGGTTGGAAAGTCGAGGGAGTATGGGCTCCCAAAATCTGACACAAAATACAATGCCCGGCATGAGTTGCGATGTCCACCGCATGCAACGACTGACCGGGACTCGTTGATGACTCTGCGGCTTCTCCGGCCCGACATTGTCCTGACGATGATTCTTCAGTAGCGGTCGCGTGACGGGTAACCTTAACTACCTCGCAGCCATGAGAACAATTGTGACTGGTAGACGAACGAGCAACCGGCTCGTCGACCAAGAAGGCGTCCTCACAGCACATTTCACTACACAAAAGATGCGAAGCAGAACCGCCGGCATGTCCGCTGGGGTGGAAGTGCAAAACGCGGTACATCCCACTGACCAGCAATGCTGGCAGCATAAGGAGGTGGACCAAGAGTGTTTTGCGTGAAAGTGGCATACTTTGATTATTTTGACTGTGAGGCTGAAAATCAAGCCGCTACATTCGATATCGTCATTTTACGTTGAATAATCCGCAATGGAGGATTGTTTTCGCTAGTCAGAACAAAATACCCAAAAGTAAAATTTTTGCCAGAAGACAAGAAATTTTATTTGCTTTATCCCGCAAACGGGGCATTTTAACCTACCGGTTTCGATTAGATGAGTACTTCAGTGTGGCCGCCGGTGATGTGGCCAAGTTGCCAAAAAAGGAGCCCTTTCATGGAAAACGCTGTGGAAATGAACGTATTTCCCGAGTTCCAACCCGTGATGCAAAGTCGCACGCGGACGGCAATTATCGTCGATGACGACCCTGCTCAACTCGAAATCCTGGCCTATCGCTTGGAAAAACTGGGGTTTCAAACGGAGCAACTGGGCCTTGGTCGCAACTTGATTCCCATGGCACGTCGACTCCAACCCGATTTGATTATCATGGACGTAGAACTCCCCGATTCTGATGGACTGGATCTTTGCAACCAACTGATGGATTGCGAATCCACTTCGCAAATCCCAGTGATCATCCTCAGCGGAACGCGTCGCAGCGATGTGGTGCGATCAGCAAGGGCCGCCGGTAGCCGTTTCTACGTTTCCAAACCCTACGACCCAAACGCATTGATGTTGATCATTGATGCGGCGATCCATGATGACCGTTAGGCAGTGATTGATGTGTCCATTAACGAATCTCTGGTTGGATTCAAGGCACAGCTCTGATGCATGTCGGCGGCATCCGCCATCAAACCGGGCCGGCGTCGTTTTGAGCTAACCCATTTTTGGCGATATCGACCTAGCCGATAAAAACAACACGATCAAAGTTCCCGTTTTGCATTTTTTCGCGGCACGGCCTCAGAGTGGAGAGCCATTGTCCTCAATGGATGTGCACGCTATTCCCGCCCGCATGGTTAAGCATTTGGGATAAAAGTTCTACAACTCTCGATTCGCAAGCTTTCTGAATTGCAAAAAGTGCAAAACAACATTTAACTTGAGCGGCAGCTGCAGCGAGGAAATTGCAGCGGGAAAATTAGGGTGAAAAAACGGGCACCAGATTAAGCGGCATTTGCAAAATGATGCACGCCATCGCGGCACCGAATTCCGGCCCGGCTTCGCTGTTGTCCCAACCGCCTGCTCCGGTCTGGTTTTTGATGAGTTCGTCGCGGATACGAGGATACCAATCGTTCCAATACTCGCCACCGGCGTGCCACATGGCCTGGACGGCATAGTAGTGTGAATAGAAATAGTGCCCTCCCGGATTGAAGCCGGCACTTTTTAAATACTTCAGGGCTTTCTCAACTTGCTCTCCCTCATAGATCCCCGCGCTATACAAGGACGTAACGCCAGCGGCTGTCATGGCAAACGTCGTATGGCCACCTTGCATGGTATAGCGGAAACTGCCATTCGCGTTTTGGCTTTTTTTAACGTATTCAATACACTTTTCGCGAACATCATCGGGTACGTCGATTCCTGAATCTCGTGAGCCCCGGAGTCCCATGATTTGGCAGACGGTTATGGATAGGTCGGCGTCGGATTTCACCGGTTGATAACGCCACCCGCCCTGATCGTTTTGTGTTTTGCATGTCAGCTCCACCGCTTTTCGCAATTTGATGCCGATCTCAGACTTCTGAGTCATCCCATAGGCTTGAGAAAGAAACAACATTGCAAAGCCGTGTCCATACATGTTTTCATGAGCCGCGCCGTCTTGTCGAGAAATGTAACCGGAGTCGCTGACATTTTTCAGCAGGAACTCCACGCACATGTCTACATTCTTCCCATACTTGCCTTGGCCAGGAGCGTGTCCTCCGCACATGAACGCCAGCCCTCCCAAACCACACGTGGCGACTCCTGCCGAATAGCCACTATTTCCAAAAGCCCCGCGGTTGACCCCCGATTTCGCTTGGCGACTCTCGAGAAACGCCAAGCCCTTGTCGATAGCGCGACGGGCCTCAGGAGTAATCAACTCGGCAGGAGTTTTTTCGTTTCGTGAGGCCTTGCGGTCGGCTTGCGCGGATTGAGGCCGCGAGCTCAAAAGCCCCGAACCAACGGCCAGTGCGGCAGCCGTGGTCGTCGCCGCTTTTGTAAGTTGCAAATTAAAAGTTCGTCGGTCAAACATCATTGGTCCACCTGGGTCAAAGCTTAATTCTCATCCCGCCATCTCATCCCGCCATCTCAAACTAGCGAGCCGGTCGGGCCGCTATTCATGCAGTATCGTAAGCGAGTCACCCTCTGAGCCACGCCAAAACGGGTTAGTGCTGCGAGTCCGCAACGGGCCCGGTCGATACTCAAAAGACCTGGATTCTTCTTTATTCTTTACGATTCCGGTTCGAAATCAAAGTCGTATCATGGAGAATTGTCTAAAAATCCTGGTTTTATTCACGCTAACCCTCCCGTATTGATCGAACCGCACCGTTATTTCCAGAATGATCAAATTTCGATAGCAACAATTCTGACGCGAACCCTTGGCGAAGCACGTTTTGGTCGATAACTTTTAGGGTTCTGACGAATTGATACGATAGGAAGCAACGAAACGGGGAAACCAAGGCCAATGAGCATTGCCACAAACACGATCGAAGAGTTGAGTATCAACACCATCCGAACTCTGTCGATGGATGCCGTTCAGGCTGCAAACAGCGGCCATCCTGGAACCCCGATGGCCTTGGCCCCATTGGCTTACGAATTGTGGGCAAATTGGATGAAATACAATCCTGCGCAACCCCACTGGCCCGCTCGCGATCGTTTTGTTTTATCGTGTGGTCACGCCTCAATGTTGTTGTACTCCGTGCTCCACTTGGCGGGCGTGAAGCAAGCCGATGGGAGCGAGGAACCCTCAGTTCGTTTAGAGGATATTCGGAATTTCCGTCAGCTCCACAGCCCGTGTGCAGGCCACCCCGAATATGGCGAAGTGATTGGAGCGGAGACCACAACCGGACCTTTGGGGCAAGGCGTCGCGAACAGTGTCGGCATGGCGATTGCCTCGCAGTGGATGAGTCATCATTATACGCCCGAGCAAAAGGATTTACTCGGTTTCAATGTTTACGCCATTTGCAGTGACGGCGATTTGATGGAAGGCATCTCCACAGAAGCCGCCTCGCTGGCCGGGCATTTGAAATTGAACAATCTTTGTTGGATTTATGATGACAACAAGATCACCATTGAGGGGCATACCGATCTGGCTTTCACCGAAAACGTAGCCGACAAGTTTGAGGCGTTGGGATGGCAAACGATCAAAATCGCCGACGTTAACAACCTGCCTGCCTTCCGTCAGGCGTTGGAGCGATTCCAATCGACATCCGACCGTCCGACCTTGATCATCGTGCGCAGCGTTATTGGCTATGGTGCACCGAACAAACAGAACACGGCATCGGCCCACGGGTCCCCCCTGGGGGACGCTGAAATCGCGGCAGCCAAAACGGCTTATGGCTGGCCTGCCGATCAAAAATTTTTGGTGCCTGAAGAAGTCCTCCAGCATTTCCGGGATACAATCGGTGTTCGAGGCCAAGAGGCATATGAAAAATGGCAACAAAACTTTGCGTCGTATTCTGCAGCCCAACCTCAAGCTGCCAAAGAACTGCAACAGATATGGAACCGCGAACTCCCCGAAAACTGGGAAGCGGCCATCGACAGATTTGATCCCGCGGGGAAAAGTTCCGCAACACGGGCCTGGTCCGGGAAAGTTTTGAATCTCCTGGCTGAACAGATTCCTTGGTTTATCGGTGGATCCGCCGACTTGGCCGAATCCAACAAGTCGCTGATCGAGAGCCCGACAGCAGGTCATTTTGCCGCCGACCAGTATCGGGGACGCAACTTTCATTTTGGCATCCGCGAATTGTCGATGGCCGCCATTTGCAACGGAATGTCCGTCAGCGGTATTCGCGCCTATTGTGCCACTTTTTTTGTTTTTACGGATTATCTGCGACCCGCGTTGAGGCTGAGTGCGTTGATGCACCAGCCCGTCATTTATTTATTGACGCACGACTCCATCGGATTGGGGGAAGACGGACCGACGCATCAACCGGTCGAGCATTTAGCCGCATGCCGAGCCATTCCCAACCTCTTGGTTTTCCGCCCTTGTGACGGGGCCGAAACGGCCGAATCCTACCGGGTCGCATTGCAACAAACTCGCCGCCCCAGCGCCCTTGTGCTGACGCGTCAAAACGTTGTTGAAAACGATCGCAGTCGCTGTGGTGCCGCGGCGGGTGTTCATCAAGGTGCCTACGTTTTGTGGCAACCGGAATCCAGTTTCGACATCATTTTAATCGGGACAGGCAGCGAAGTGGAACTCTGCATGGCAGCGGCAGAAAAACTATTGCAGGAAGGAATCAAACCTCGCGTTGTTTCAATGCCTTGTTGGGAATTATTTGACGAACAACCCGCCAGCTACCGCCAACAGGTCTTACCAAACGAATGTCGCGCTCGCGTGGCCGTCGAAGCCGGCTTGGAAATGGGCTGGCAAAAATATCTCCGAGACCAAGGTGAATTTGTGGGGATGAACTCGTTTGGAGCAAGTGCCCCAGCGGAAGTGCTCTACAGTCATTTTGGAATCACCGTTGATGCCGTCATCGCTGCGGCGAGAAAAACACTAGAGCATTAAGGTTCTGGATGGCTCCCTGGCGGTCGAGGTCGTACGTCCGGGTAAAATCGAGTTTGACAAATTGCTCGTGGCGTCAACGAGAACATGTTGTATACTCATCGACGAACACGAATTGTCGTCGATGTTCTTCCCGACAACCCTGGTAGACTAGTTATGAGTGGCCCGGAAAAACAACCTGCTGACCGTGATGCGACGGCGATGAAATCGATCGAGACCATGACCGAAGAAATTCGTGCCTTGGCCCCCTGGCATCACGATATCCCGCTAACAGCAGATTTCAGCACTGGCAAAGCCTTTTCGGCCGATGGCAGTTTAAAACGGCACGAGAATCAAAATGTCGCTCTACTTTCATCGTTGACCCATTCGTTTCAAACGATTGCAAAAACAATTTATCCCAATGGGATGCATGGCAAACGGGTATTGGATTGCGCTTGCAACGCCGGCATCTATTGCTTTCTGGCTCGTGAACTGGGGGCCGAGTTTGCCTTCGGTTTTGATGTGCGAGAACATTGGATTCAACAGGCGAATTGGGTGAAGGAACACCGAACGATTGCCCCAACCGACCGGATTCGTTTCGCCGTCTGCGATTTGTATGACCTAGGGAAACGGAATTTGCCCCAATTTGACCTGACTGTGTTTAAAGGCATTTTTTATCATTTGCCCGACCCTATCTCCGGACTGCGGTTGGCCAGTGAGCTCACCAAAGAAGTCTTGGTTTTCAATACTCAGGCTACTTGGGGTCAGCCCGATGGTTTTCTCTGCCCGGGCATGGAAGACGTCACCAGTTTGATGTCGGGAGCTTATGGCCTGAACTGGCGTCCCACGGGTCCTCGAACCATGATACCAATCCTCAAGTGGCTGGGATATGTTCAAGCGAAATTGAATTTCTATATCCCTTCGCCCGGCAACCCCGGATTGGGACGGATGGAGTTGTATGCCACCAAGGTTCCGGGTCGGCTCGATGGGTTTGCTGATTTGGAAGAGATCTATCGCGTTTGATTGCGGCCAGCTGGCAATGTTGACGAGCCGGGAAGCCGACAAATTCCGCAATCCGAAAAATGGTCCCGTTCCGTGTGAATTCTGGCGGTGTGAATTCGGAAGCGTGGTTCGGATTGGGCCGGAGCGTTTGTTCGATAGACCACGGTGGGCTGGTTGAAATGAGCGGCGAGTCGGCCTTGATTGGCCAAGTTTTATTTGATCGACTGTAAGGTGGCAAAGTTTAGGAGAGACAAAAAAAAGAAGGCCCGCAAGCGGGCCTTCCAGCGAGGATCACCACAATCCCAAGACCTTAAAAAGATCTCTACTCGCTTACCTTGACAAACTGGATGAAGACACCTAGGTCGGGGAATTCCATTTCCAAATTGTTTCCATTCCAACGATACTTCTGTG
>JBGSIY010000357.1:0-3716 GCA_041742275.1 Pirellulaceae bacterium
TTCAATATCGTGGCGATAACATCGACCTTTTTTGTCAGCAGCGATTGATTCGCATCCACAAAGAGATTGCAGCTATTCTCGTATTCGCCGGGACCGTTCGACATGACGATCAAGTCGAACACAAATGTTTCGCCGGCCGGAATTTCATAGGGTGATGACTTTGAACCAAAGTCGATAGCGAGGCCTCAACAGGCATCGTTACCGACAATTCGAATTGTATCCGTCGATGAATTCACCACCTTCATTTGCAGGCGGTTTTCTTCGCCCGCATACAACTCGTTGAGCTTCGACGCATCGACAAATTCAATCGCAACAGCATCGCTGTCTTTAATTACTAGTTCGTAACCTCCCCAGCCAACTAAGGCAACGCCGGCAACGAGGAGCAAAAATGGAATTATGTTCAAGTTTTTCATTCGGATTTTTTCCTTTGTAAAAATCGCCGGGGATAACTCTTCATGGCGCCCACCGTCTTCCTAGGCTATTAGATTCGGAACCGAGCGCTACACCTAACATTGCACTTTAACATAAAAAAGGTACGTATGCGAAACGAAAATTATTGAGTCTCAATTTCCAATGATTGGATTTTCACCCCAAATCACTTCTCACCGTTTTTGTTGAAGCATCATCACGGTACTCGTTTTTTTAATTCATTGGCAATGCCGAACGTGACAGCGGTAATCGATAAAGGTGCGGCAACCCCCATCGCAATAGTTGAAATAAAAACAGGCAAATTGGTTTTCCAATACCCCAACACGATCCATGCCAGGATGATGACTAAAAAAATGCTAACCACAGTTGCCTGAATCGTTCTCGCCGATCTCAGTTTGCCTTGGAGAATTTCCGTACTGAGCTCGTTCCACTTCCTTTTTGCCATTGCCAGCCCTTTTTAAAAAACAGAGTGAAAAAAGGTGCCCGACACCTTTTTGGCGAAATAGTTAGTTTATTCATAGGGGGCGGAGATGAGACCGTCGGATTTATCGCTGAGGACTTTGAGAACGGTGGCGTCGATGCTGGTGGGTAAAAATTTCACAGCGCCGTCGGCAAACGCAAACACGGCACCGGCCGGATGGCGGGATGAAAAAGAGCATTTGGAGCGAAGCGGATCGGTATGCGGAAAATTGATTCCCTCTCCGCTAAACACCGCTGCACAGGTATCGCTATCGCCGACGCCAGAATATCCATAGGGCATGTGACCGGCATCATATTCTCGAGTGTCGCGATTCATCAATTGGTTTGTTGCGAAAGCCTGATAGGTCGTGTTCCCAGCTCGGTAGCTCCATGCGCGTTCGCCTAATGCTATTGTATTTGAATGGCCATCGGTAATGTCTCGACTGCGAGAGTGCCGATTGATCTGTTCAAAAATTCCTCCGTTTCGGGTCTCCCCTGCGATTGAGCCATCGTTGACAAATTTTGTCGAACCATGATCATCGTTCAGCCCCACATAATTGCCTTTGGCAACAGACATGTTTTCGGTACTGACGACAATGGACGGATCGGGGCCTAGCCATCTTTCAAAATTCAAAACCGGGCCATCATCCGATGGGCAAACAAATAACGGCGTTTGAAAAGCAGCCATCAACGTCGCACCTTGAGGTGTTACCGCATGACCACACGCGTCAACTGCCGTTTGTTGGCCGGGATTGATCAATTCGTAAATGGCCGACTGTTCCATGTATGGCAGAATGTAAACTTGCCACGACCAGCTCGGTGCCTGTATGTGATGAGGTTGAGCTCCGCCGATAAACACGGACGGGGCATTGGCCATTTGCGGATATTTCTGCTGGGCCGATTGATAGTTCTCCAGGGCTAGAGAAATTTGATGCAGGTTGTTGATACACTGCGTGCGACGGGCAGCCTCTCTGACTTGTTGAACTGCGGGTAACAGCATTCCCACCAATATTCCAATGATGGCAATCACGACCAATAACTCAATCAACGTAAAAGCGGGGCGAAACTTGTTTTCGTAACGCATGGCCTGTTCTCCTGTGGAAGATTTGCCGCATCGAATTCCACATCCGACGTTCCGCCCCTCAGCTTACAGCATTTGTAACGATACTCAAGTATTTTTTCGAATTCCCTCAGATCATCAGTGCGGATTGGGGATGAGGCCCCTGCAGGACTAACCAGAATTGCCCCGATTAACAGAACATCGACTCGCGTTGGGGCAGTGTTACCCATAAAACTTCGAGGCGTTCTCAGCTCGGCAGCAATTTTTTGGCCGTTTATGTGGGGCGAAATTTAGCGAATGACAAATTGAAATCGGAATAAATTGGAGAATTGAACAAAAAGCGGGAGCGGTGTTTGCCTAGTTTTGTTCCCGATTGGTTTTTGTTAAATTAAGTTATCCGAAATGCCTTTTGCCATAAGCCCGCTCAGGATAGTTATTTTGAGCTTCGTTTGAGCGGCGAGGTGTCGATTCGGGTGTATGATTCGATAGTAAATTAAGAACCTATCCCAGAACCTATTAGCCGTGGGGCACTAGTTCCCGGTTTATTCGGTCGAACCGGACGCTAGCGCGTATCGGCTGATGATTCCGATCAGTTTTGGGATAGGATCTAAGTGGAGCAGGGATTTAAACCTCTGACTCACATGAGTTTGGGCCGGTAGCTCAGTTGGTTAGAGCAGGGGACTCATAATCCCTTTGTCGCGGGTTCAAGTCCTGCCCGGCCTATTTTTTGCCGATTTTCATAGGCTCCGTGGCCAATAATCCGTGGCAACCTCGGGTTCGATGATTCTGGGAAAGATGACGCGCGGGATCGATGATGATGCTGCTGCTCGAATCAGCATGGGATTGTCAGGGATTACTTCCTTCAACATTTTGAAGTTTCGATTTTGTGAATGGAAATGTTGAGAAAGTAAGGTGCGAGAGGAACGCCATGCGTGACTAGGACGCCGCCACTGAAAAGTTATTCAGTTGATTAAAACTCAACGGCAATTTTTTAAAAATTGAATTCATTTTAGAAAGTCTTTCACATGGCAAGCCCAAGGGTATTAGCGTTTGCGGGGAGTGCTCGTGCGGCATCCTACAATGTTCGATTGGTTGGCATCGTGGCAGGGATGGTCCGCGACCTAGGGGTCGAAGTCACGACAGTGAATTTGAAAGATTTTCCAATGCCGTTGTATGATGGCGATTTGGAAGAATCCGAGGGTTTACCCGAGCAGGCAAATCGTTTTTATGACCTGATGAAGCAGCACGATGGCTTTCTAATATCGTGCCCAGAGTATAACTCCTCAATCACTCCGTTATTGAAGAACACGATTGATTGGGCTTCGCGCCCCCGAATCGGGGACGCCCCGCTGGCCGCCTTCTCAGGAAAAATCGCCGCTTTGGTCGCCACCTCCCCCGGTGCCCTGGGGGGACTTCGGGGTTTGGTCCATGTAACCAGTATCTTACAAAACATTGGGACGATGGTGGTTCCGGGACAAGTAGCGGTGGGCAAGTCCCCCGAAGCTTTGGGGGAAGACGGCACGATTAAAGACGAGTTTTCGAGAAAAATGTTGGACAAATTGTGTTCGCGATTTGTCAGCACTTTGCGAGCCGTTAACGCCTAGGTACTTTGGTACTTTTGCCAACATCCATTTTTCGTCGCAATGGAATGTTCGTCCACGCACGTGCCGCCCGAAGGTCGCAAAAACAACGTGCCAGTGGGCGCATCCCTCCGGCTCCAGCATCTAGCCTCTCCTTTTTAAGCCGGATTTTGCCTAAAACCCGAGTG
>JBGSIY010000358.1:0-4419 GCA_041742275.1 Pirellulaceae bacterium
GAGCACGAGCACGAGGGCTGATCGCCAGAACGGCCGAGGTATCCTGGCGGTGGCCGCGAGACTCGATTTCAGATCACGTCCGATCCGCTGCTCGGGTTGACTGACGTGTTATGCCGCGCCGCCTATCAACGCCGTAAAGAATTCTTCCATTTCTTTGCTCTGAATTGTTGCCTTACACAAGGTTCTGCGCGCGACATCTTTCCAAGTCTGTGCTTTCTGGCATTCAGCAAGCAAATCCGATTCTCCCGAGTTGGCTGTTGCAATTAATGACGCCGCCATTTGCTCGTCACACTGGCCGAGATGAACGGACAGAAACAGTATTGCGATGGCGAAGTAAGGCTTATCCGATTCATTAAGCTCTCGGTATCGCGTACGCCAACACAGGAATTGCAACGCTGCAACTGACGACTCGTGTCCGAGTTTCATGGCACTATCGACGAGTTGGATGATCGTCGAGTCTTCGCCCAAAAAATAATCCTCGCTTTCAGGCTCGGCCGCAGAACGAATTAAAACGGCGCATGAGAAAAGGCGCATCCAATGACCACGCGTCCCAACCGAACCGGGCGTCCATGTTGGATCTTCGGGTTCCGACCATCGAATAAGTTCAAGAACTTCTTTTGGCTCCCAATTCATCGGGGCCGGTACATCGCCGGCTTTGATTGCGCGTAGCGCCGCTAAATGGGGGTCCGCATCCATTCCGTAGTCGGCTGCCGCAATCTCGCGCAACATCGAATCATCCATGTGCTGAAATGCCATTCGAAGAAGTGGCTCGCAAGAAGGTTTCACGTTTTGGCTTCGATTCTTTGGCGACATTGGGTGATGTTGCAACGACGTCTGGGGTGAGCGACTTAACAACCGCGATCACCTAGTCGCGGGTAAAGAGTTTCCATTGTCAAAACGCCCTATTTCGAGACTTAGGTGCATCGCTTCGTTCGTCAGCATTTCGCGTTGCCGAGTCCCGTAGCGATAGTCGTCGCGAGATCTATGTTTGTTGTCACAAACGTAAAAGTATCGATCAAATCAAACGGTTCCGCGACAAGTGTGACGATTGATTTCATGAATTCATCCGATGAGCATCGCCCGTATCCGCATCCCAAGCACGCAGCAATTAAGTTTCGACATTTATGTTCAGCGAGTTTTTCAATCGCGGATCGATAAGTCCGCGTAATTAATTCAGCATTCGTATCGTAAAACGCGTCGATCGCTACAGCGTGGGCGATAGCGGTAAAAGGAGAACCGCAGGAAGGTGTAGTTACGACAGTTCCGGGCTCAACAAACTTGCGTCCCAACGTGTTAAAATGCCGGTGTAAGCGCTCCTGCATTTCATTGCCATATCGAAGCAAAAATGCACCACCGACGCCACCAGACAGGTTGAGGCTTGGATTTGCGGAGCAGATCGCGCCATCACCCTGGGCATCAAGGATGTCAACATTCTGGACGAGCCATCGAGTCATAACTGGTTTGCTGACGAACGGTGGCGATCACGCAGTTGCCGCCAAAAAATCTATGAATCAAATTCGCGGCCGATCGGCGACTTGCGTGCATCGTTCCGGTTCACGTCTTTGTTCGTCGGCGTTTTGGCGTAACGGACGATTCTTACCTCACCATCGAATTGGCACTTGGTCAGTTCGTCTTCGATGATTGATTGTACTTTCGTTGATTTTCCACCGCCAGATCCAGCACCGATCAGTGGCAGAGCCAAAGATGTGTAGCCACGGTTGTGGGCAATCGATATTGCGTTTCGTACCGAGTCACGAATTGAGCGCTCAGAAGATCGCCAGAGCATGTTGATGCCAGCGACGTGGATGATTGATTTGTATGCCAGCGTTCCTGCCGAAGTTTCAACGGCGTGCCCAAGTGGTATGGCCCCCATTCGTCCGAGTTCTCGAAAAGGTTGGCGACCAACGCGTTTCTTGATCGCGCCAGACACGCCCTGCGGTATTAGCAACCACCATGGAATGATGTTGCGATTCCACGCGTTGACAATGACGTCGACTTCTTGGTCGAGTAAGTCTCCATCAACGAGTATTACGTTCATGTGATGAATTACTCAATATGCGATGTCGAGTGGATTTCGATTAGCCGACGAACGTCCCGCGATAACCGAGTGCGAGGGGAAAACATTCCCCGGGGGAAGGCGTTTTTGGAGCACTTCCGTTGATCGCTTTGTTACGCAATGGGTTTGAAGGGATCGTGGTAGGAGGACAGTTTGAATTTGGCGCTCATTAGCCAAAGCGCACTCCGTTCTCCTGGGTGACCGTCACTTTTTGATTCTCTCCCCATTATCATCGGCAAAGCAACTCAACTCAAGACAGAAAAGCCCCAAAATTCCCGACCGCGTCACAAGTTGATTGGGCCAAGCGTAACATTGGCGATTAACCAGCGGCGGGGGGTGATGTACCATTGCCAGAAACCGTGCCTCCGCCGCTGGGGTGTATCGCTTTATTATCCGCGATTCGTCGAGGAGTGCCGTGAATATAGGATCGGCCTGAAGCTGCCTGCGATGCGCGCAGCTCCGCGAAAATGCGATGGATATCAAAGCCTGCATTCGCACCAAGTTGGTGGCGAATCTGCTTGATCTCTTCAATTGGGTTAAGCGTCGTCATAGGATTCAAACAATTGTTCTGGTGTGCAAATCGTCGAGGGAGTAAAGCCCATTTCACGACAAATTTCGTTGATTCGCCGTTGAAGGTGTGGATTAAGTATATGCTTGAAGTTCCAAGTTGCCAAATAATTCACCCCATGCACTGCAGCCATCGCGATATGGGCGGCGTCACGTGGTTCGGTTTCTGGAACGGCTTTTCCAGTAATCAATGCCTCTGCCAATGATTCTGCATCGGAGGTAGGTGCCAGAATCGGGATTCCGGCGATGACATGAAGTCGCTCAGAGGCTGCGATCGGATCACCAGCCTGACATTCAGCGATTACCAGATCGGAGACTCTTAAGTCGAACTTGGATGGAGCATCAGCCCACCAGCGACGGGTGGACAGTTGACGCGCCAGTATTATGGGGTCAGCGTTGTCACGAGAGGCGATCGTGCCAACAACAGTGGTTTCGAGGTATACGGTTTCCATTGCAGCATTGTAGCGTTTTCAGCTCGTGAATGCAGTCCCGTAGCTCATGCGGAAAACGCCAGTCGTAACCGAGCGGCGACGAACGATCTTCCATTTCAAAAACGCCAGACTTCGCCGCGACCGGTTCACGGCATCGTTATCGGGCGCATGCAGCGGGGTTACGGCTCCAATTTAGCATTGTCGGGGATCATTCGATCAACCACGAATGATACAAGTGAATTGAATAGGGTAGTTGCGGGCCATGGAACCGTTTCAGGATGACGTGCCCAAGTCAAATGAACCACCGCGTAGCGTCGAGAACCATCGAGGAGTTTAAACAGCGCATCGTCGCCATCGCCTCGAGCCACAAGCCGTACCTCAATTCCTTTTAGTGTGTGTCCATCCCCAACTTCGGATTCGAGCTCCCGTGTGAATCCCCTGAGGAAATTTTCGTCTTGTGTCTCCGCCGATCACCAAGGTTCAAGCCATTTCATTTTCATCCGCGACATTTTTCATCCGCGATATTGTGATGGATAAAGTTGGGCATCCAAGGAGGGATTCGAACCCTCGGAGACGGTCGAATTACCGCCCGGTCTGCGTAACCACAGACACCTATCATTTCTGATATCGCTGGCCATCGCGTTCTCGAATGCCCATCGAATTACCACATTGCCGAGCCCGATAACGGCAACGTTGAAGGGGCCGCCGTCAATCAACATTGACTTCAGGAACCACGCGATCGGCGGCTCCGCGTCCAACGCGTTGTTATTCCGTTTCTTTCTTCAGCAGGCTTCGAACCGCGTTTGAAAGTTCCTTACCTCGAAGGTCACGAAACCGAATGACACCACGCTGGTCCAGTACAAAGGTCGTCGGCCAACCACCAATATTCCATTGAGTCGAAATCCGCTTGTCCTCTCCATCCCACCATACCCGCCAGGTGATTGTCTTGGATTCTAGTGACTCATGGACGGTATCAATCGTTTCATCTCCTTGAACTCCAACAAAGACGAATGGCTCGCCGGACAACTCCTCGATCAACTGGCGATTATCAGGGTACATTTCTTCACATGGCCCGCAACCTTTGTAGGAAAACATTACGACTACAACCTTGCCGTGAAAGTCGGCGAGACTCATCGGCGTTCCTCTCGCATCTTTGCCGTCGATTGGAGGGGCTTTCTGCCCGATCGAATGGTTGAGTTCAAATTGAATGGCAGGTAATAGATCTACAATTCGCTGTCTTTTTGATTGCAACACTTCGTCAATTTCACTTCTCTTGACGCTAACAAGACCAGGGTTCTTAACGGCGACCCGCAGTGGAGCAAGTTCGTCTTGATACCCATTGCCTATTCGCTCGATCAGACTGAT
>JBGSIY010000359.1:0-4354 GCA_041742275.1 Pirellulaceae bacterium
TCTTGCCTGTGCTGCGTTGGCCGCGGTCGGTACGATTGTCGGTATGATCGAGCTCAATCGAATCACCGCAGCGCAGAAAGCCAGTCCAGCCGCTGATTGATCTGAATCGCAGCAAATCAGCTGCAGGTCGTTGTTCTGGCCGGCGCCGAAAATAACCGAATCAGGGTCGCCACGAGTTCTACCCCTGTACCCTGTGACAAAACCATCAACACAGCAACTGGCTGTGACATAGTTGGGGTTTGGGACTCGATCGCGGCACCTACGTGTATCTTCACCGGATCTTTGCCGGCCCCAAGAGTCAGGAATTCCATACCGGGCGGCCCCCCATCGGCGTCCATAAATCGTACGAAAACTTAATTTTTTTTGACGCGATTTGCTGCCAATTCTCGCACTGGTAACAACTGGTCAACGCACCGCACAAGTCGCTGCATCATGAGTCTCTGAAATGGGGGCTTGGTTGTCTCGTAAAACGCGGCTTGGCGGGCAAGATTGTTGTGTAACCCATTTACTTTTACATTGGAGAATTCCATGCTACGCAAACAGACTTTTCGATTTTTGACTTCGCTATTAGTCGTGCTATCCCTGGTCGCCACCGGTCAAGCCCAAATCAATACTTCCCAGGTATATACGTTTGGCGACAGTCTGACGGACAACGAATTTATCTACCTGTTTTTTGGTACCCCCCCTGAAATCTACGGGGCAGATCCAATGGAATTGGCCTTTGATAAAGCGTCGGCACCCGGGGATCAGTTGACCAATTTCGCGATACTGGGTTCGCGGACTTTTGAAGTTCTGGAACAAGTAAAGGAATACAAGAATGGACGCGATGCAGGTATCCTTCCTCCGGCCACTTTGGTCAGTCTCCAGGCGGGCGGAAACGATTTCATTGATCTCCAGAACGGCTCAGCCAATCTTGTGCTCCTAGCTTCGGCCGCCCCCGGCGAAAACAGAGTGGTCGACAACATTGTTAAAGAAGCAAAGAAAAACCTGCTCACTTGCCTGCAGCTCCTTAAAGGACGTGATCGGCCGCAAATTGTGCTCTGGACCGTACCCGATATAAGCCTCACGCCGTATGTATTGTCTCTGGGATTCTCTTCTGAACAACTGGACAATATTCGCGCACACATCGAGCATTTGAACAAATTTCTACGAGCGATCAGTCGTCAATCCAACATAGCGCTACTCGATACTTCGGCGCTTTTGACAGGCTTTACAATGGCTCCCCCGGTAGTCATGGGTGTGACCATTCAACCGACTCCTGCATTCGGCTTTGCTACCGCCCAGTTTGCAGACCCCATCCATCCGACCGCGGTCGTAAATGGGTTTGTTGCCAATGAGATGATCTTCCACATGAACCTAGTCTTTGGCGACGCGGTGCCATTTTATGATGAGCTAGAGTTGGCGAAGATGGCTGGGTTGCTTCCATAGATCCGCGAAAACGGCAGTCATTTCAATCGAGGTAAACGTCACTTTCAAGTTCGGAACCGACGTGCGGGTGCAAATAACGACGATTGTTTTTGGGACCGGCTTAAAAACAGTTGACGTGGGTTCGTTCGAGGCGCCACAATGACATTTTTGCCCAGACGCTGGATGGGTACATGGCGTTACCTAGAACGAACTGTGTCCTGGACTATGAGGCGAAACGCATAAACCACCACATTCACCAGAGTTGCCGGTCGGTCGTTTTCGATACTGCGGTCTCACCGCTCGGCAACTAGGTGATGCGGCTCGCTACACGGCCTTGGGGAAGCTCAATGACGCAATCCAATTCATCTGAGACCTTTCGCGTTAAGTGTATTAAATGCGCAAAAAATCTCCGTGTTCGGAAATCGATGGTTGGTCGACACGCGAGGTGCCCTCGATGTGGCGGACAATTCCAAATTCCTTCAGGTCCCATTTCCATGCTACCCAAAGAGGACTCTCCCAGCCTACCGTTGCCGGCAGGGAATATTCTACCGATAGCCTCAGGTTCGGAGGCATCCTTGGCAGTTCACAGAAACATGTGGCTTGCTGCTTGGACGGGAGTGGGATTGTTTGCCGTCGGTTGTTTGATTTTTTGTATCTCCTACGCTCGCTCCCAACAAGCGGCCAAGATCGATGCCGCCAATCTTCGATTTTCGCGAGCGCTCACTGGCGCCCACGAATGGATAGCCGGTGATGATGATGGTGATGTAGCCATGGGGAAATCCGTTGAAATCTCTTTGATTCAAGCAATGTCGGACGAAAATGTATCCGGCAAACTTGAGGGTCAAACGATGTTGCAGCTCGTTCGGCAACATGGCCAAGCGAGCCAGATGTGGCATGATGCGCGACAAATGATCAATTGGGGTAACGGCCGTGAAGCGGCTATTCTCTTAGAAAAATACTTGGCTCTCGAGCACGCCAAAAACAAGGCCGAAGCGCAATGGATCTTGAAAGAACTCATGGTTGCGAATTCTGATTTGGAAGTACTGGATTCTTTGATCACGTTGGACGAAGAGCGTTTCCTGGGGACGGAAAAGTCTGGCACGATCACGGATCAACGGGTGACTCGACCAGAATTGAAAAAAATTCTCAACGAAACGGTAAATCGTAACCTTCCAATGGCCCGAAAGAGACGGGAAGCGATTTTGGAGGAAGAGAAGCGACTGGTAGCAGAAGCAGCAGAAAAGGCGAGGCTTGAATTGCTTCGCCAGCAAGCGGAAGAGCAACGACTCAATGCGGAACGAGAACGCCAGCTCAAAATCAAGAATAGGTTGATTGGGCTTGTTCAGAACCCTACCGAATTGGAAAAATTGCTACATACCGGGGAATTCACCGCGGGCCTATTGGAGTTTGAAATGCAACTCCTGGCCGACCCCCAAAACGATAACATTCGATTTCAGCTTGCGTTAACTCAGTTCTTTGGCAGTATCCAGCGTTTAGCCCAGTCGCTACATCGTTATGGTGTAAAAAAGTCCGTTGACGCCGTTCCGGTCCCCGCGAGCCCTACTCCCGATTCGATCAATTACGCCCAATTTCGGCGGATGCTCGATGATGTAATCAGGGACCTCGATCGCGTCGATTCGACATTGGCTCGCATCGAAAGTGACGATGTAGCAGTATCGCTTCGATTAGGCCTGATTCGATTCGATACGGATGACGATGGACAGGCAGACCGAGAACTGAATGCGATCTTGAAGCAAACGTATCCACAGGAATTTGCATTTCTTCAAGGAAACAAAGCGCTGCCGGTCGACTTTGATCGAGGCGACGCCACGTGGCTAAGAATTTACTGTCAATTGATGTCCGCCGTCTTAGATTTTGCGTTGGCATTTGATCTCGAACCAGGATTTGACGCGTATGCAGAGCAAGTTTTTGCCAATCCCAAAATCGGCCAACGGGCGTGGGATGATGAGCAAGTTCTTCGAATCGTAGAACCACGCCGTCTTGGTCGGTTCCGTAGGCGTCTGGTGCTGATTACAGAATTGAATCACGAGATGTGGAAGCATGTTCGCGCCGAAAAAGACAACGGCCTCGAATGGTTGCCCAATTCAAATCAACAAAGCGTCCTTGGTTTTACGGTTTCCGATCCACTCGTAGACAGCTGGTTGGCTGCCATGACCGAAGTGGGGGCAGCCCTCAACGGCGAGCGAGTCATACCGGGAGTTTATTTTGCGCGAAATGATAATAAAGGATTCAATCTGAAAAATCTTTTGGAAGATCCACCCGAAGCCATTGATCCCAGCTTTCCTGCTATTTTGAATGAACTTCCTGACAAGTACTTTACCCAGGGCGTCGCGTTCGATCTCAATACGCTTTTCGAAGTGTACAAAAACTATGAAGAGTGGCTGGGAGTTAATCGTTCGTCTGATTTTTAAAACCGAAATTTGACGGGGAACTCGCAGAATATTTTGAGCTAATGCGATCATGGACATAGTCGATCATGGACATAGTCATTAGAGGGCAAACACGCTCAATGTTCTTTACCGTCACAATACACGCGTGCCACCTAAACAATTTACAGATCGAGAAAAAGGGAAGATGCAGTTCGGCAGCACGTTGTGGAGGAAAGTAATGCAAGTTTAGGACGAAGGACATGAAACTCGAGGATTGTTATGCGAGAAGGTTTAGCGTCGCTTCGACTCAATTTTTACGAGTAAATACCACAATTAAATTCGAGGGGACAAGGGTAATTTAAGGCACGTGCGTGTTGCAGGCTATAATCCCAAACCAGCAACACTTTCATTAACGAAAGGGCTTTCCCCGGGGAATCCATGGAAATTCACAGAAATATCTGGATCACTGCTTGGACAGGAGTTGGACTATTTGCCGTGGGTTGTTTGATTTTTTGTATCTCCTACGCTCGCTCCCAACAAGCGGCCAAGATCGATGC
>JBGSIY010000360.1:0-3467 GCA_041742275.1 Pirellulaceae bacterium
GAGAACTGCGACATGTACGATTTGACTTGCGAGAGTCCGGATAGGACTTGGACGGCGGCTTTGGACTGCCACGAACCTGTCGATAGGGTGAATTTTCCGACGGGATAGGTACTGTGAGGCCATTTGCGGGTGGCTTCGTTGATGGGGCCCAGAGTGTCGATAGCAACGGCTGTTTCTGTGTCGATCAAGTGTTGCAGCAAAAACCAATCGCGGACATGGCCGACTCCCATATCGCGCAGTTCGTCCAGGTAAGAAATTTTGACGGATGTATAGACGCGATTGACCAGATAGCCTAAATCGAACGCGACAGCGCGATCGCCACAGCGAAGCAAAAACAAACGCAGTTGATTGCGAGCGACCAGCGCCGTAGCCCAGTTGCGCCAAAACGTAGCTGTGTGGGGATTCGAGAGCATGCTGGTTGCCGCGGTTCCCTTCCAGCTCTGATGTTCGATTTCCAACGCGATTTCTAAGCCCTCGGAAACGATTGAGGGATCGGAACTATCAATAGCAACACAGTTCAGAGGTCCCAACTGGGAAAGTTGGTTTTTCCAACGACGGATTTTCTTGGCGTGGTTTTTCGAAATTTGAGCGTCGAGTTCAGCCGGGGATTTTGGAACATGGATCAAGCCCACTTCAAAGCGGT
Source organism: Pirellulaceae bacterium (assembly GCA_041742275.1). Lineage (GTDB taxonomy): Bacteria > Planctomycetota > Planctomycetia > Pirellulales > Pirellulaceae > BJ22. Next base: position 644 of record JBGSIY010000360.1, read on the forward strand.
ACTTTTTCCAGAAGCCACGGTTTTGTTGTATCGCAAATTTCTCAAGTGCGGTGTGGTTCGCATCATTGAGCTGAGCCCAATCGACGACAATCGCATCGATTTTGTTTCGCCGCAAGCATTTGAGTAACTCCTGGATAATATCCAGCGGCTGAGACCGGGCATCCGTTAGAAAGCTGGATTGAATAGAATAGGGGTTGCCCAAGGAGACGGCGGTACGGCCCAGCCAGGGATGGTTCTCGATCTGGAAGGCGAATGCACCGACATTAGCCTCCGCATCCCGCACGACAACGGCGGCAAATGATTCTGGCTTGTGAAAGGCACGAACGTTCAAGGCGATCATGGCGGCCTGTTTATTTGCCACCACACTGTTGGAGCGTTTCCACAGTTGGTCCCACGCGTCGGCTTGCTGTAAAAACTCAGGAAGTCCCGTAATGATATTAGCTTTCAACATGGACGGCCGACTCCTGTTCAGGGGTGATCGTAATCGCACTGTTTCGCCAGTTTTTTAGACTTCGTCCGGCGTTCCATACGGAATTTTTCAGTCGAGATGAAAGTTTAGGAGAGGTTGACCTGGTATGTAGCAGCGGTTTGCATTGGGCGTTCCAACCCGATTTGTACTGTTCGTCACCCCGTAGAAAATCAAATTGAGAGATTCCATTTTCCATCGCATATTGCAATGTGTAGGTGTTGATCAAATGCCCGGGCTCACGGTGTTCGAAGTCGGGGTCGAAACCTGATTGATACATGGCGAGTTGGCTAATATTCCTAAAGAGTAGCAAGTAACCGAAGGCTTTTCCAGTTTCGGAGACCCGCATTAACAATGCCTTTTGATCGGCCGCGAAGTCCAGGGTCGCTTTCAACAGGAATTGTTCAAATCGAGGATTCGCAAAACAACCGACTTGATTCTGCTGTTCTCTGCGTCGTTGATGCAACAACACAAAATGGTTCCAGTTAGCTTGGATCTCAGCGGGAGTTTCCAAAACGTCGAATTGAATGCAGCCCGAGTCTCTCAGTTTGAAGGCCTTTTTGGTTTTGCGGATGCGGGATTTAGAGAGTTCTGTTTGAAAACGATTCCACTCCGTCGGTAGTTCAGTAAACCAAGCACTTTCAATGTGTTTTGTTTTTGGGCTCCACCCGTGACGACTGAGTTCATTCCAAAAAGCCGCCCACCCTTGATCGGTACCCAGGTAACCGTCAATTTCGACCCAGTCGATGTCTCCAAATTCAGAGCGAAACTCCCGACTGGCGATCCATGTAGCAAGATGCTGGTTGACGGCCTCGACGTGCTGAGGTTCTGCCAAGATGCGAACGTAATCCGAGCACGCCTTGCGGTCTGCTAGAAATCGCAAGGAAATACCCGAGAGACTCTTTTCGCGATACATCGGAGCGATCGCCACCACGGACCCTGCCTGGTCACGAACGGCCAGCAGTACCAGCTTCTGCGTCGATTGCCCGCGATCTCCCTGCGAAAAAACGTGCCACCAATTGCCGAGCCAGTCCCATTGCAGCATAAAATGGTCGGCGGCCAAACGATTCCAATCCTCACGAATCGACGTCGCCTCGGCGAATGAACGGATGATCTGCGTTTGATAGGGAAATTTATTTAAGTTGGTAATCATTGTTGCTGGGGTGTAACAGGAGCATGAAGTTGAGGACGTGACAATGGATGTCCCGGTCGATATCGTTCCCAAATTAACCGTAATTGGTTGGAAAGAGGGCGTTCCAGGCAACGCGTTGTCAGAGTTGCCAAGGCAATCACCATGGGCAACACCAGGATAAAACATGCGAGCGGAGGCAACCCATTTTGATTCAGATGATAAATCAGGAAGCATCCCAAGTTGTCATGCAAAAGATACAGTGAGTAGGAAATCGTGCTAATAAAAACCAATGGCTTGAATCGCAATAGGGGGATCCTGCCATAGGCCGCGAAAGTCAGCAATCCAATCAAAAACAGCGTCACGACGGGGTTGTGCCCGTGTTGATCGTTGACGTGGAAAACAACAGCGGCAGCAACGATGCCCAAGAGATTGCCATGCCAGGCCGATCGCTGAAAACGGATCTGCTCGATGAACATACCCATGATGAACAGCGGCATGTATTCCAATAATAAAATTTCCCGCATCCATTGACCGGGCGTGGGTGGCATGCCGACTTCTTGAATCGGTGAAATCAGCCAGCAACCTACCAGCGATAAAACTAAAAAGGCACTCCAGGTCCTGAGGGGCCGCTCGCAGCCGCCGGCCAGGTAAACGGCCGTCAACAATCCATAAAACAAAATCTCGACTTGCAATGTCCAGGTGACGGGTTCGAGGCACTCATAACCCAATAGATTCGGCACCAGGGTAAGATTGGCGAGGACCGTAGCGAGATCAAAGCCTCCATTTTGATTTAGGGGAGCAAACAAAACGAGAATCGCATTGACACCCACCACGATATAAAAAATCGGAAGAATACGAATCAATCGGTTGGCCAGAAACTCGCGCGGACTCCCTTTTTTCAGCAACGTCATCGCGTTAACGAAACCGCTGAGCATAAAAAAGAGCTGGACTCCGTATTTCCCAAAAGGGAACTCAAACCCTAACTCACTGGTATACCCATATTTCACAGAATATACATGTGTGAAATGAAACAGCATCAAATTGATCGCGGCCAGGGCGCGCAACGCATCGAGTTCAATGATGCGAGGTGTGCGAGTTGTGGCTTGGGTGATCATATGGGCTGAAAATGGAGCAAAAGATTGTGATTTTGGATGTCTTGCCGATTGATTTGACATTGGGATGCAACGGCAATCGCTCCCTTCGCTCGCACCGCTGGATTGGCCGCC
>JBGSIY010000361.1:0-6130 GCA_041742275.1 Pirellulaceae bacterium
CGAAAGACCAGAAAACAGCGACTTGCTCAACTCGGAATCGATCCACTGAAAATCAAATCTGTACCGCCAAAAACCCAACTCTGATACACTCATACACTCATACACTCAGCCCCTCAACAAAAAATGGCGCTGTCCAGCTAATCAGACTTCGTATTTTGCTATCACGACGAGTTTCGGTTGTTGGTTAGGCCAATGATTGAATTGAAGTAGCCGTAAACGACAATGACGCTCGGTTCTCCGAACCGTAAGCGTTTTTGGCTCTGTTGGATTCACGATGCTTCAGTATTCTTCGATCAGCAGCAATCCCGGGGGTGATCGCTATCAGCTTGGAAAGCTGAGCGACAATGTCGCTCGGTTCTCCGAACCGTAAGCGTTTTTGGATCTGTCGGATTCACGATGCTTCAGCATTCTTCGATCAGCAGCAATCCCGGGTGTGATCGCTATCAGCTTGGAAAGCTGAGCGACAATGTCGCTCGGTTCTCCGAACCGATAGCGTTTTTGGATCTTGCATTGTCCAGTTAGGCGAACTGGACGAGTCGCAACCTAACCTGATCAACAACAAACGGGACATTCCCAACACCTATGGCGAGCAGCAAATTGGAACATAAGTCCGGTCGGGACCTGAGGAGTTGGCTAAAAAAACCGCTGCTTATCCGACTCTGGGATAACAGCGGTTGTTGTGACAAGTTGACCACGTGATTACCGGCAGGACCGGGATCAGACTTTCCAATCAACGTATTTTTGGAAGTTTTTCCCGGGCATAGGAATTTCGTATTCTCCGTTTTCCAGAGGTTGAACGGGAGCTTGGAAATCCATTTTATCGAACTCGTCGACGTTGGCCAAACTGATATTGGAATTGATGGCTTCCTCCCACGTTAGTTCTTTCCCGGTGTAGGTCGCTAGACGTCCCAAGATCGCAGTCATCGTGCTCTTGGCGCCATACTCGCCTTCGTTGGGGATCACGCCATTGCGAATATCTTCGAACAAGTCGTGGTGTTCTTGTTGATGTCCGCCGCGCGAGCCCTTGCTCCGGAAAACTTCGTTGCCAGTCCGGTCAAAAATGGCGCCCGCGCTGATATCGCAATAGCCGTTTGTGCCGTAGACATGCTCGGAGACTTCGTTCCAACAGTCGGGGATTTGTCGACACTGGCTCGACATCACCAAACCATTGGCGTACGTGTATTCAATCGCATGGTGATCAAAAATTTCTCCGTGCTGAGCCCCCAACCGAACTTGGCGTCCCCCCAAACCCGAGGCTTTCACAGGATAGTCATTCAGCAGCCAATTGATTACATCCAAGTTATGAATATGCTGTTCGACGATATGATCGCCCGACAGCCAAGTGAAATAGAGCCAGTTGCGAATTTGATATTCAAGTTCGGACTGGTTTTCTTGTTTCGGATTGACCCACAGGCTGCCCATGTTCCAATAGACCTTGGCGAAGATAGCGTCACCGATCGCATTGTCTTGTAATCGGGCGATGACCTCTCGGTAGGCTCTCTCATGACGCCGCTGCAATCCCACGCCGACGGCGAGCCCCTTTTGCTTGGCGACTTCCGTTGCTTTGAGAATCCGTCGCACGCCGGGGGCATCCACTGCCACGGGTTTTTCCATAAACACGTGCTTGCCGGCATTCACAGCCGCTTCGAAATGCAAGGGGCGAAACGCTGGCGGCGTGGCAAGAATCACGAGATCGACTTCGGATTCCAAGACTTGTTTGTAGGCATCGAAACCAACAAATTTATTGTCGTCCTTCACAACCACTTTGGCACCATGGTCTCTGCGGCAACTGTTGACGGCCTGCTCCAAACGCCCACTAAAGGCATCACCGACCGCCGTCAATTCCACGTTGCCACTTGTGGTATTCAGGGCTTGCATGGCAGCCCCCGTGCCGCGTCCACCGCATCCAACCAATCCAACTCGAATGGTGTCACGACCTGAGACGTGAACGGCGGAACGAGCCAGGGACGGCGCTCCGACCAAACCGACAGCTGAACTGACAGCAACCACCTGCCCGGTCGTCTTCATAAAATTCCGACGATTGGGTGTTGATTCACTAATTTGATCCACGAGTTCTACTCCTGCTTACAAAGCAACAAAAAAATTCGACCATCACAGTCTTAAGATAACCACAACTCAATTGTGACTGGATTAAAAGTGAATTTCAATTAAGGGGACACAAAATTGATTGTTTTCTGGAAGGCGTCTGGGCAGGGAGTCAACCGCAAGCGCCCTTTCCGAACGAGAGACTCTTCTCGATAATGATTGTTTTAGCAGATATTTTGTGAAAGATTCTATGGCCGTTGAATCCACACCCCTGTCTGTCAGCCAATTGACGGCTCAAATTAAATACTCATTGAGCGAACTTTTTTCGGGCTTGCTGGTCCGCGGAGAAGTTTCGGACCTCACCCGCGCTCGCTCAGGTCATCTTTATTTCAATCTCAAAGACGATAGTGCCAAAATTTCGGCTGTCATGTGGAAGAGTTCTGCCGACCGACTTCGCTTCAAATTAGAGGAAGGTCTAGAGGTCATCTGCCATGGCGAAATCGATGTCTACGCTCCACGCGGTTCCTATCAACTGAATGTCAGACGCATGGATCCCGAGGGAGTCGGCGGTCTCCAATTGGCGTTTGAACAATTGAAGAAAAAACTTCATGCCGAGGGATTGTTCGACCCGGCACGCAAACGGACCTTGCCCTATTTGCCGCGTCGAATCGGTGTGGTAACGAGTCCACAAGGGGCGGCGATTCGCGACTTTTTGCAAGTTCTGGAACGGCGTTTCCAGCGTGTCGAGGTAACTATTTTTCCATGCAAAGTCCAGGGTCCGGGTGCTGCTCAAGAAATCACCCGAGCGATCGGTTTGGCCAATCGCGTGAAACCCGCTCTGGATGTCCTGGTCGTCTGTCGCGGTGGCGGCAGCCTGTAAGACCTGTGGTGCTTCAATGAAGAACCTGTCGTGCGTGCCATCGCAAAATCAAAAGTCCCCGTGATCACCGGTATTGGTCACGAGGTTGACGTGACCTTGGCCGACTTCGCAGCCGATGTTCGCGCCTTAACCCCATCGGAAGCGGCGGAACGTCTACTGCCAAAGTACAGCGAACTGATAGCTTCGCTGGATCAAACCCAATCGCGGCTGAAACAGGCGCTGGCAAATCGTCACCAACACGCTCGGCAATGGATTGACGCATTGGCTCAGCGTCCGTGTTTTCAGTTTCCATTGGAACGAATCCATTTGCTCCGGCAACGTGTCGATGATCTTGAAAAAAATCTGAATCGCCTGACACATGATAACCTTACCTCGCGAAGGCAGGATATTCTGGGGATTGCCAAGGCCCTGCATGCGTTGAGCCCCCTGGCGACCTTGCAACGTGGTTACAGTGTCACATTGGGACCCGATGGCGGTGTGGTGCTGAATACGAGCCAACTGCTCCCCGATGACATTATCGTCAGTCGCTTAAGTTCCGGCTCGATCCGCAGCCGGATCCTCGAATTGATTCAGGAAAACAATCCCTAAAACCATTTCCGTCGAGGCGACCCGGTTCTCGTATCCGCGCACTCACGGTCCCTATTGATTTTGAGACAGATCGCTAAAATGGTATCAAAGCAATGGACCCGATCTCAATCAGAGATGGAACCAAGTGAGGGCCGCCGGATTGTCACGATTTTGGTAGATCGATTCTCATTCGCTTCGGCACTGGAAAGGAAATTTTGGATAGATGGCAAAAAAAAAATCAAACTCGACGCCACCGCTCGGATTTGAAGAAGCATTGGCCGCATTGCAAGAAGTCGTCAAACATCTGGAATCCGGCAAACTGACCCTGGACGAAGCGTTGGGAAAATACGAAGCTGGCATTGGGTTGCTAAAACATTGCTACGAATCCCTAGACAATGTCGAACAAAAAATTCGTTTGCTGATGTCGGTCGATGAAGCAGGTCGAGCCGTCACGCAGGATTTTCAACATTCGGCCACGCATGTGGAATCGACAGGCAAACGCCCCCCAGCCAATCGAGGGCCCGGGCAAAACACTTCGCGGCTGGACAGTGAACAGGATGAGGACGAGGATTTCGTTGAGGAGGATGGAGAGGACGACGATGATCCTTGGGATGATGATGATGACGATTCCCCGGGCGGATTGTTCTAAACCCGGTTCGTCTTAAAATAAAACCAGGGTTCGGCAGAAAGATATAGGGCGACGTTTGTTTGTTTTCAAAAAGCAATGGGGAGTGCGACAATTTGGGGCGTTATCCCCTGCGATCGCGTGCAGTTGCTGGAAGGCGTTCCGCGGTACCCACGTACCTCATTTGAGTCATTTTATTTAAGGCAGGACGTTCATAGGCCGCTCATGATTTCTCAGCCAAATCTACTTCAATCGCCAGCGACCCAAGAGGTTCGCGAAGCTGTGGAACAACGGCTGGAACATTATTTGGCAAGCGATCCAGGAGTTCCATCGCGTTTGCGTGAGGCGATGCTGTACTCGGTTTTAGCACCTGGAAAACGTTTGCGACCCCTGTTGGTGATAGCGGCGTCGAAGTTGTGCGGAGGACAAGACGTCGCGGCCCTCCCTGCGGCTTGTGCCGTAGAACTTATTCATTGTTATTCTCTAATTCACGACGATTTACCGGCCATGGATGACGATGACTTGCGTCGCGGCCTGCCGACGTGCCACCGGAAATTTGACGAGGCAACAGCCATTCTCGCCGGCGATGCCCTGATCCCACTGGCTTTTGAAATCCTCGCGAAAGACATTCAACCAGCGGAAATTGCGGTGCGTTGCTGCTATGAATTGGCTGTCGCCGCGGGGGCTACCCAACTGGTAGGCGGCCAATCTGACGACCTTTCTTCGGAAAATGGCGATCGGGACCTAGAAAAATTAGAAAAAATTCATTTGCGAAAGACGGCGGCAATGTTGGCCGTAAGCATGAAATTAGGGGCCCTTTGTGCCCAAGCCCCGCCGGAACAGGTCATTTGCTTGGAACAATTCGGAAAAAATCTCGGTCTGGCCTTTCAAATCTCCGATGATCTGTTGGATTTAAAGGGAGAGCAAGACAAAATGGGTAAGAGGGTTGGCAAGGATCATGTCAAAGGTAAATTGACTTATCCGGCTGCCGTCGGTGTCCCAGCCAGTGAAGAGATGGCGGCAAAACTGATCCAGGACGCTGTCGCCTCGTTAGCCCGGTTTGGCTCCCGGGCGGATCCCCTGATCGAATTGGCCAATTTTGTGATTTCGCGAACCAGGTAAGGCAGACCATGAATCCGATTCTTCCCACTATTCAATCTCCGATGCAATTGCATGGGATGAACCCAGCCGAACTCAACCAAATTGCTGACGAGATTCGCGAAACCCTTTGCAGTCTCCTCAGCAAACGGGCCGCCCACTTCGCATCCAATTTAGGCGTCGTTGAGCTGTGCCTGGCACTTCATAGTACGTTCGATTTTCGTCGCGATCGTTTGATTTGGGATACGGGACATCAAATTTACCCACACAAACTCATTACCGGACGATATGACGAGTTCCCGAATATTCGAACCCGTGGCGGACTCATGGGCTATCCCAATCCGAACGAGAGCGAATACGACTTGTTCATGACCGGTCACGCCGGAGCCAGCGTTTCGACTATCGTTGGCATGCGCAGTGGCGATGATCTCATGGGGGTTCGCGACAACCATTGTGTCGCTGTGATCGGGGACGGTGCTTTCCCGTCGGGAATTGTGTTTGAGGCACTGAACAACGCGAATAACCTTAAAAGCAAAATGCTGATCGTTCTCAACGACAATGAAATGTCCATTTGCCCGCGCGTGGGCGGTTTGGCCAGTTACTTGGATCGACTTCGTTCCGCTCCGGCCTATACCGGGTTCAAAAACGAGATTGTAAATTTATTGAACAAAGTTCCCCTGTTTGGGGACCCCACCGAACGGTTATTGGTGCAAATCAAAGAGGGCGTTAAAGCCGGTTTGCATGGTGGGATGATGTTCGAAGAATTCGGAATCAAGTACTTCGGTCCCATCGACGGTCATAATATTCCCTTGTTGCGCAAGTACTTGAAGATGGTCAAGGCCATTGACGGGCCAGTGCTTCTGCATGTGATCACCAAGAAAGGTTGTGGTTTTGAGCCTGCGGCGTCAGACCCC
>JBGSIY010000362.1:0-7303 GCA_041742275.1 Pirellulaceae bacterium
GCTCAAACAAACGATGGTGAGGTTGTACGAATTGAAGACGGACGGGAAGCGGTTGAGTTAACATCACAATCCGTCGAGACCGGTGGTTTACTTGAGTTCAACTTGCTCTATCACGAGCCGAGCGCGTCTTGTCATGAAAATTCCGCCAAAGTCACATTACCTTTGGATCATTTCGACAATGACGACATCTACCTATTGGAGCCATTTCCACCGGAGGGCGGGACGTCTGGCTTGCTCATGAGGGTCGGTTCGCGACCTGTTGCTTTGCAATCCAAATCGGAAGGCGTGGAATTGAAATTGGAAGTTGGGCGCGGTTACGAGGTTACGTTTTCTGACGAGCATCGAACTGAATTGGCGTTACAGAAACGATTGAGCCGATTCTTGACCGATGGCACATATTTTTTCGGCATTGATGTCGAGCGAGGGAAATAATGGCAGACGATGATGTGGATTTGATGGACACGATTGACACATTGATCGTTTCTTCGCGAGACGCTTATCAAAACGTGAAGGACAAGCTGGGCGAAGTTACCCAGGTGTTCCGGGAACAATTGGACCGTGCGCGAGCTTTGCGAACAACTGCTTCGGAATACATCGCTCTATTCGAGCTGATCGTAGCAAACTCGAATGTCTTGGTAACGGAAGCCGACGTTGTCAGGGATATGTTTGAACGAATCGGTTCATACACTGAGCGGATCGAAGGACTCACGGAACAGGTTAAAACGATTGATGATCAGGTCAATCAGGCGTTGGATCAGGTCGAGCAGGTGATTGACGACACTTTACAGCAGGGCGTCACAGATTTTCATTCGATCATTGATGATAACGTTTCAACGCACGAACAGTTTACTGAGGAAACAGCGGAACGCTTGGAAAATAAAGTTCACGGCGTACTGGGCAATATTGGGCAAAAGCGGGACGAGGCCGTCGAGAGACTCGATCAAGTTTTGCTGGCCGAAGTACCTGCCTTGTTTAATAATGAGACTGCGGAATTTGTGGAAAAGGTCGAGTTGCTTCAGAGCAAAGGGCTGGCCCAAGTGGGCAAAATCACTGGTATCCTGGGAGAGATCACGGAAAAGACCGAAAAGCTAACCGAATTGATCGAAACCGCGAAACCGATCCTTGACTATGCGAGGCAGGTGCTATGAGCTTTGACGACGAGATTGGTGAACTTAACGGAATAGCCGAGAATTTTACTAACAAACTTGGAGAGTGGCAAACTCGTGTCGAGGATTGCCAAGCTACCGTCGACGGGTACGTGGAACGGTTTGGGCAGATTGAAGAACGACTTGATCAGTTCAACAGCGTCCTACCTTCGATGAAAGAAGTCATCGATGAAAAATGGGAGAACGTTGTCAATCAGATTGACTCAGTGATGGAGACCATTGAAGCCAATTTTGACGCCAAAGGGCAGGAGCTGCAATCGCTGGAACAGTTTGCAGTAAACATGATCGAATCCAAGTTTGGTGAAGTAACGGAGATGAGTAGTACGGTCGCCGCTGATGCCGTGAATAAGTTCAAGCAAGCTTGGTGTGATGCCACAACCCAGTTACTGGAGCGAACCGAGACCGAGCTGAAAGAGACGATCGCCGGTCAGATCACTCAGTTTTGCCAAGTCGGGGATCAACTGCGAGATGCGGTGACGACATCGATGCAGCAATTGAAACAAAAGGTTTCTGACGACTTGACCAATACGGTCGAAGAAGAAGGGCGGAAAACGATCGATTCGGCCTTGGAACGGGTTAAGATGGAAATCATGGAAGGAATCATAACCAGCCAAGTTCAGGTACAAATAACCGGTTATTTGTCTCCCTACATTCCACATTTGGTTGCGGCCAAAGCTTTGGCACCTTCTGTCCAGCGGGCACTCGAGATTATGAGAGCGGGGTTTTAGATGACACTCGAAGAAATTGACACACAGTTCTCAGACCTGCAACAAGGGCTTATAGACGCTGTCAACGATGCCAAGAAGTCGGGCGAAGCAACCATTCGTGAAAAATTGTCGGAAGTTGCGAATGAGATCAAGGAGGCTCTAGAACGAGTGGAAGGCGTGGTTGATGAACAACGCGATAAATTGGAAGAACTCTTGGAAAACGCGGGTGGAGTGATCACCTCAATCGAGAATCGGCTTAACGAATTCGATACGGTTATCGAGGAATGTCGCGAAACTACCAACGAGTGGTTTGAAGCGGTGGACCACGGAATCGAGGAGTTAGAGAGTACCCATTCCAGTGCCGTCGATATGGCTGATGAAGCACTGGAGTCTGCTTACAGCTTATTCCAAACGGTATCCGATCAGATAGATGCGTTCTGCGAAAATGTCGCGTCAGCAATTGCCTCATTGGTGGATGGTTCCGTAGAACAAATCCAGGAATCGGTCTTGCAACCCTTACATGATGCGCGAGACGTTCTGCTGGGAAACGTGCAACAGTTGTTGGATGAGTTGATTGGCGAAGTTTTTCCGACCAAGATGGCGGAAATCAATGATATTTGGATCTCAGAAATTCACAGCCAATTGGCCGAGATGATTGGTGTATTGCAGCAGCAGTTGGACGAATTCCGCAGTTCCGTGATCGAGCGAGCGGATACATCTGCGGGACAGCGTGACGAAGCAAAACTAATGATGGACCAATTGGATGCGGTCCTAGCCCCTGTGATGGATTCGTTGGGCAGGATCTCGTCTTTGGCTAGTTCAGTAGGTATTTCGATCGGGTAGAAACAAGGCAAATTATGAGTATTGATGAAGCGATTAAGAAACTGGGTGGGGCTCAAACAGGGCTGACGGGTTTAGCTAACCAGGCCACTGCCGCAATTGAAGCCATGTTGGCAACCAACCAAGGTGTGCCTGTGCCCTATGAATTTGAGGAACTACCCGGAACGTTGAACACTGTGGCTCAAACCGCTGGGAGATTAAAAGATTCACTCGAGAAGCTAGATGACGAAATGGAAAAATGGGAGGGACTTCCTGAGACCGTCGAATCCGCAATGCAGGAACAGGTAGGCGAATTGGAAGCTGAGGTGCAGGGACTGGATGAAGTGATCGGACAATTGGAAGAGGTGGTCGGGGAGACTGGCCCAGCGTTAGAAGCCAGTTTGGAGCGAGCGGCAACCGAATTGCAAGCACGCTTTCAACAGTCGATCGCAGAAGTTAAAGATGCCTTGGTACGGCTATACGAAGCCACGGACGAGTTGAAGCTAACTTATACGGAACGATTGCCGGAAACATTATCCAATACATCGACTCAATTCGAAAGTGTGTTTGACAATGCGGAAGAATTCCTGCAAACCAATTTTGTCAACAAAGTGACCGACGAAACAAAACAACAGATAGCGGAAACCGGGAGTACGATCTCCAACACCGTCGATACCTTGGAAAGTGACTTTCGAGCCCTATTGGAAACGACTCGGCAGCAATCAGATGAGTTGTTAGAAAAGCTGCAGAATTTCGGCGCACAATGGACTCGGAAAATTGATCGGGTCAAAGACGAATACGAGTCCATTGTCGGGCAGGTTCAGGAGATTGGTCGTAGTGTTCGAATTTTGATGGAGACAATGGACGACGCCCTGTCAACCTCGGGTGTCGGTCTGAATGCAGTCTCGGGCGTGTTGACCGATGTAAAAGGAATCGTTGACAGCGTGATGTAGTCTGCATTAAAGCAAACTGGTCATCCCGACTTTCCAAGCAGTGCTGGGTTTATGTACGAATTGAAGTTGTTTCGGGAATTAGATGACATTATGTCATTTGGTCCAAAATACCAATGAGCCCGTCTCTCTATGTCTTGCCTCTGCAGGATTTGGAATTTCCTGATTTGGGTTAACATAATCTAAACCTAGGAGACAATCCATGACCAAGAACCGAAGGAAACTTAGTGCTAAACAAAAGGCTGAGCTCGTTCGACGCCACTTAAAAGACAAGACGCCCATTAGTTCCCTCGCTGAAGAACTTTCCATCCAGCCGACTCAGATATATCAATGAGGTGGCCCACGGTTGCCGAGCGCGCGAACCTCTAAGGTGATAGGCTTGGATGCCCAACCTTAGGAGAGCCACGGTGGCCAAAAAGCAGCGTAAGACAGTTAATTCACCTCGCCGTAGATTTAGTCAGGAATTCAAGCAACAAGCCGTTCAAATGCTTCTGGACGGTTACTCGGCCAGTTCGGTTTCGGAGAACCTGGGTATCGGAAACACGAACCTTGTCTATCGCTGGAAGGCGGAACAAGTGGCAGAGGGTGGTCCCGTGGCCGAATCGCTCGACAGCGAAGTCCGTGAGCTGCGAGAGGCCTTGCGTCGCACCGAACGTGAACGCGACATTTTAAAAAAAGCGTTGGGCATTTTAAGCCAACAAGAGTAGTCAATATTTACCAGGTGATTTCCAAGCTGTTGCGAGAGGATTTTGAAGTGACTCATCTCTGCGAAGCTTTGGAAGTATCTCGGAGTGCATTCTACGACTGGAAGAACGCAGCACCAAACCTATATCAACAACAAGATCAACTTCTTCAGCCCATGATCCAAGACGTTTTTTACCAACACAAACGACGCTACGGCGCGCCAAGGATTGCGATGGAAATCCAGTCGCAAAACATTTCGTGCAGTCGCCTCAAAGTTCGTAAAAACATGGAGAAAATGGGCCTTGTTGCCCTTCAGCCGAAGTCGTTCAAGCCTAGGACAACCGAGAGCAAACACACCCTTGGGTACAACGAGAATCTCTTGCTCGATGGAGTTGCAGTTGATCAAATTAATCAGGTCTGGGTTGGTGACATCACCTACATCGCATTGCAAAAGAAGTTCGCTTACCTGGCGATATTGATGGACTTGTGTTCAAGGAAAATCGTTGGCTGGTCGCTCGACTTGAACATGGAAGCGCCGCTGGTGATCAAGGTCTTGAAGCAAGCGATCAAGCAACGTCAACCATTGCCAGAACTGATTCACCACACGGATCGCGGTGGACAGTACGCCGCCAAAGAGTACCGCAAGATTCTCGCGCGGGCTGGAATGAAGCAGAGCATGAGCCGCGCCGGTGATTGTTACGATAACGCCTTCATGGAGTCGTGCTTTGGTACCATTAAAACCGAACTGGAAATCACAACTTACCAGTCCTTCAACGACGCACTCAAAGAAATTCAGAATTACATCAATTACTTCAACTCGATCCGTCGACATTCATCAATAGATTATCAATCACCAAACCGCTTCGAGCTCATGAAAAATCCTTAAGGAATAACGCGCCCGGCAACCGTGGGCCACCTCATGTTAATTGCGTAGTACTTGAGGCGAAGTGTAGTGACGCGACGGTAGATGAGAAAAAATCGGACGAAGAGAAGCTGAAGTTGTATCTTTCAGAAATGAAATACCATTACGGGGTCCTCATAACTTTTCACGTTCATGAACGGTATGAAGTCAAATACGAAATCAGAAAAAGAGGCTAACAAGGCGCTACAGCCAAGACGATTGCTTGTCACAGTCCGTGTTATTTCATCGCTGCGAGAGGGCACGGACTGCGCCAAGTAACCATTTGGCTGGGCTTGAGCGTTATCCGGCCAGAACGCTTCCCGAACGAATCGCCAGACATTGTGTCAGCCATCGTGTACACGCGCCGGCTATTGACCTGTGGGTTGTGACATTGAGCAAACAACAATACAGAATTTCGATTGGTGCATCTGAAAGCCGCCAAAGCGGTATTTGGCGGTTCTGGAGTAATCCGAAAGGAGACATTTACGTTGCCAACCGTTGCCTCGGGGGAACCTACAAAGCCAGCTTCCACAGAGACAGAAAATGCCAGTTCGGTTTCACATCTGAGTACGCCGATACTGCGAACGAGCGGTTTGATCGTAAAGACCGCCATCTTGAAAAATGGATACTACCCGAAGCTAAGGTCGTTCGGGCGATCCAGATCTTGATTCCGGAATCTGAAATGCGGATCTCGCCGAAAGAAAAGAGCAAGGAAATGACTTGGCTCGAAGCGCCGCCATGCGGCTATGTTGGAACGATATCGCTCTTCATATCAGAAAGGGACTTTCAACTCGATTTACCGTCGAATGTTCCCGGTGCGATGATAGTGGGCAGATTAGAAACGGACATTCGTGAGGCTTGGATCGCGTATGCATTTACGGCACCGGACGAACAACTTGCAAAACTAATTGAGCTCGAGAAACGTCGCCTAAATGCAAAAACTGCAAGTATGGAAATTCCTTCCGGGACCCGTGCTTCACTGTGGGACTCGAAAGACAATCACGATCGTCAAGTGCTTGAATTGGCCTGCGATATTGCTGGATAACAAATAAGAATTTGACATCGCGTAGTGAGGAGATGATGTTGGGTTGAGTTGGTGGATTGCCGAACGAAGCCGATGCTCAAATTCTCTGTTCAAGAGGCCCGGGGATGGGGAGGGCGTGTTGGGGATAAGTGGTTTCGTCATTCGGGATGGATGTTTTTTCGGGCGATTTTCCTGATATCGAAGGTCTTCGGCCATTTTCTGGAAAGGATTTCCTTTGAAGTAATGAGAATCAGAAGGTAAACTTCCATAAGTAGGCATCGCGTTGCTCCTTTTCGGGATGTTAATGAAAAAAACCACGCTATGTATAATCAATCAACTTTCAAGCCTACGCCACCAAAGCGGCTTTCTTGAACCAAGCGATGCACTCAAGTCGCCTGTCCGCTGGATTATTGAATCATAGTGTTTTGGCGGCGACTGGGTGATCGCCGCCGGTAGGCGGCTGAAGGAGGCTCAATGCTCGTCGTTGCAAAAGCAATTGTCTTACTTGTCGCAGTCTTCTTCCTGGTACTCGGCGCAGCTGCATTTGTTCGTCCAGCAAATACTCGTGGCTTCCTGCTGGGCTTCGCGGACTCGGCGGTCAAGCACTACGCTGAACTTCTCGCGCGTGTACTAGCCGGCGGTTCGCTGCTGCTGATTGCCCAAGACTCCGCCTACTCCACCGCGCTTTCTGCTTTCGGCTGGCTTCTGGTTGTTACTACCGCCTTCATGGCGATTGTTCCATGGCGCCTTCACCACCGATTTACGCAATTTGCCGTGCCCAAGGCCTTGCGGTTCCTGCCTTTGATTGGCATCTCTTCACTGGTCATGGGTGCCTTGCTTCTGTGGGTCATTGCTTCCGGTAGTGCCGCCTAACGATTCGTTCAAGCCGATCTCGCTTCGCGGCCTCGTGCAAGTACCCTTGAGTTTCACTTGCCCAAGGCCGCAAAGCGGTTCCCCTCTGTGCCAACATGAGTGAGACAACTTTCAACAATTTCATAATTTTGAATTGGAGTGATCTCACAGATGGAAATGGCAGAAAAAAAAGTTCCAAA
>JBGSIY010000363.1:0-2509 GCA_041742275.1 Pirellulaceae bacterium
GCAAGTCGGAAATTGGCCATAGCTGTCCCATTGATTTCGATGGCCATTTCTGATTGCTTTTTTGGGTTTGCCGAACCGTTGGTTACCATTGCCGTTTACGCGGCTTTGGCAATCAATTCTGTGATCGGACAACGTTTGCTCTCAGCGTGGCAACAAGAGGAGCGGTTGGGCTGCCGATTGGGGTTCTCAGCAACGGCAACATTGGCGGGAACCTTACAATTTTTTGTCCTTACTAATTTGGTCGTGTGGGGCGGGACAGCGTGGTATCCCAAAACGGTCGAAGGGTTCGTCGCTTGTTTTCAGGCGGCATTGCCGTTCCTCCGCTTCAGTTTAGCAGCCGATTTGCTATTTGGATTGCTGCCTTTGGCCAGCATCGCCTTGTTAGCCGCTTGGTTCCCCTCGCTATTAAGAGCAGAGGATGCGTTGGCCGAGTAACGAAAGTGTCTGAATAAATAGGGTAGTTGAGAATAGCGACGGTGAAACGAATCCTCGCATGAAGATTTTATGCGGAGTCCTCTCACGAATTCATTGAGGACCTCATCTCGCGGGCTGTTTATTTGCATCATCCAATCGGGTTGATCGACAATTCCACAAAACGGCTGTACACCTAGCATCCGCAGCGGCACCTGGACGAACGACCGCCGGCAGCCGAAGTAGATGTCCGGAAATAAGTTCCTGCTACTTTTTAAAAAACGGGATTTTGATTCGGGACTGTTCCTCAAAAATTGTTCTGAAAGAACGCCTCGATTTATCCCGATTGGGGTAAACAGCGGATTAGCCGGTGGTTGAGCGCAGCGACACCACCGAATGGGTGTTGCCACGGGCATTGCACCCTGAAAGAATGCCAGCGACGTTCTTGATTCGCCCCGCTCACCTCGATTTCGGTTTGCTGAAAAAAGAATACAAAATCGGAACCGTGATCTCACCCGGCTTAAAAGACCAGAAAAACGCCTTCAATACCTTCAGCGCCGACAAACCAAAAGCGGAAATTATTTTGGGACTTTTCCTAAGTCCGAACAGCACGCATCAACAGCGCAAACCGACCATCGCCAGCTCAACAACCAGCAAAAAGGCCGGCGAATGTTTATTCGCCGGCCTAAGGATTGTATTGCCTAAGGATTGTATTGATTGATAGAGTAGGGGTTCGCACAGAAACGAACCGCCCAGTCCGGATGCCTGTTGGTGCAGATGCCCACCGGTGGGTACTACACGGGTTGGTTCACCGCCGAAAGAGCTGCGTCGTAATTAGGTTCTTGTGCGATTTCAGGAACGTGTTCGCTATACACAATTTTACCATCGCCGTTGATAACAAAAACGGCTCGGCTGTAAAGGCCGTGGAGAGGACCATCTACCAAAGTGATCCCGTAATCCTTGCCAAATTGTTCGCAACGAAAACCGGAGAGCGTGTGGACGTTTTCAATCCCCTCCGCACCGCAAAAGCGTTTTTGGGCAAATGGCAGGTCCTTGCTGACGTTCAGCACAACCACATCACCCGATGTCGCGACAGCTTCATTGAAGCGTTTGATTGACGTCGCGCACACGGGAGTGTCGACGCTGGGGAAAATGCTCAGGACGACAGTCTTTCCTGAAAAGTCTGAAAGTTTCTTTTCGGAAAGATCGTTTGCCACCAAGGTGAAGTTGGGAGCGGCACTACCCACTGCCGGGAGTTCGCCACAAGTTTGACAGGGATTGCCCTTAAGATGCGTTACAGCCATGCCTAAATATCCTAAAAATGAAATTAAATTGAATTGTTGCCCTTTTGCGATCTTGCGATTGACAATGGAATGTATTTAAAAGTCTAACCGCGTTCCGTCGGTCGCCTCAACATATAATGAAGTTCGTGACCATTTCATGGTCGACCCATCCATTTGTGCTTTTAGGTGCATCGTGCCATTTTGTTTTGAGCCCGAGACGGGGAACTTATAATCAAAAATCGCTTGATCGCCATTTTGCGAATTGTTTAACTCATTCGGCATCCCGATTTCCATCGTTCCAAACAACTCTTGTGCCTCGGCCGAGGCCATCACATCCGCCTTGGCCTGCACGACGGCTTCGTTATTGACACCCATGTTGAACGCCCAATAGACAAAATAGGCCATGCCCCCACCACAAACAACTAGGATGCCAAGGCAACCGATGGGGATAAGCCAAAACAACTTGCTCCGTTTAGGCCTTTGCGGGGTGACTTGATTGGGGTTGGGATTGGAATAAGAATCTGCCATTTTGGGTACCATTCTGTTTTTGGGTGTGGGGAATTCTGCCTAGCGTCTGAACAGCCACCGCTTGGCAGAGCCGAAACAATATTCTGCCGGAGGGAGCAGCTATAAACAAATTCGCTGAACTTCTGACATTGTTGCCGATTTCGTTGAAAAAATCAAAGAGGCAGAGCGAATATCAAGACACAATCATATGACTGAAAATGAGGGACAGGGTCGTGGAATTGCCAATTTGGGCACTGTATTGACATCTCTCAGACAGGTTGGTAATTTAGACCACTTGAATATCTAAA
>JBGSIY010000364.1:0-2535 GCA_041742275.1 Pirellulaceae bacterium
CGGAAACTCCGCACGTACGACCACTTTGGGTCAGGGAGCCTCCAGGTAAGGTGACATCCATATACCCACCCAAAAAAGGCCCCTCAATCAGATCATTTCCCCCCGACCTCGGCGGCGAAAGCTTAACAAGACCGGGGTGAACGGGCGAACAGTGATAACATTCACTGTAGTTTTGAACAATGAGTTTCCAATTCGCGCGGACGCGATACTCCATTTGCCCGAGTGGCACCAGTCGCTCGAGATTCCAGTCCCGGAATTTCTGAAGTAGGGGAGCAAAGGCCGTCTCAAATGCCAGCGGAGATAGAGCGAGGTTGATCCACACGAACCCCTCCCAGCAATGGCAAGCAACAGAATGTAGACCATGGTCCGCTCGTCGAAAATCGGGAATCGTTTGTTCGTCGGGCACGCCGATCAATTCCCCAGCGAGCGAGTATGTCCACGCATGATACGGGCACTGAATCGAACGAGAGAATTTTCCGGTTGCTGCCTCGCAGATTCTGGTGCCTCGATGGCGGCATAAATTCAAATGAGCTCGAAGCGAACCCGTTTGATCTTTGACGATAATTACTGACTCGCCACCGACTTCGATGACGTGAAACGACCCCGAGTCGGCAAACTCGCTTTCCCGTGCAACACACAGCCAATGGTGGGAAAAAATTCTGGCCTGCTCCCTCTGGTAAACGTTAGGGCACAGATAATCCGACGCTGGCAACCCCTTCTGTTTCCCTGCGCCGATGTCTTGGCTGTTTAAAAATTCCGTCATGCAGTCTCCCGGTGGGCATCTCATCCCAAAACATTACCCCCCATCATGGCCCATCATTTTTATTAAATTGAACTGTTAGCGTGAAGGCGGGGCGGGGCGAAGAACGAATAATTCGGGAAACAACCGAAGTTGCCGTTTCGACTCGGTAATCGTGCGTTCACGCACATTTGGCAGCGCGTTTTTGTACAATTATACGCGGTGAGCACCTTACTAAAATGGTGTACCCTCGCTGTGACTTCCAGTTTCGTGCATTGGCATAGGTCTTGCACCCAAAAACAAGACAAATGGGAGAATTCAAATGACAAAAACACAACTTTTGGTTCGTTTGCGAGATTTGCACAACGAGCTGTTATCCATTAACGACGGGCTCAACCCAAGTGATTTAATCGACGAGGAAACTATCGATTCGCTGGGTCGCATTGTGTCCGAAGTCAGTGAGTTAGTCGATCAAGCGAACGTTGCCCAAGCAGTCGAAGACAGCTCGCCCCCGGTTTTGGAAAACCATGATGTGGTTGATCGCATTGTCACTTTCGAAACTCAACATCCTCGCGTCGCCAGATTCCTGTCCCAAGTCACCGACCTGTTAGGCATGATGGGAATCTAAGGCCGAATGGTTTCGTTTCTTATTGTTGGCAGCATTCCACTTTTTCCGTCTCCCGTCCCAGGTGGCAACAGTCCAGGGATAAAGCGGGGGACTTGTCTTCCGCGGCTATCCGTGTTTTGCGACGTAGTTATTGATAGTTATTAATTGTCCGGAAATAAATTCCCGGTTTATTCGGAACGCATTAGCTTCCGGTTCCCATCCAAAGCGGGTGCTCATGCACTCCGGCCATTTTAAAAAACGGGATTTGGTTACGGGACGATACCTCTGGAATTTTTCTGAAAGAACTTCCCCATTTACCCCAATAGGGGTTATCAGCTATTAGCCGGTGGTTGAGCGCAGCGACACCACCGGAACGTAGTTGCCACCCGAATTTGCACCCTGAGTGGGTGCCAAAGACGTTCTTAATTCGCCTCGTTCGTTTTTATTTCGGGTTGCAGAACAAAGAATACGAAATCGGACCGATGATCTCGCTGGGATAAAAAGACCAGTAAAGGCCTTAAATACCTTCGCCGCCGACCAACCAAACGCGGAAATTATTTTGGGACATATCCTTAGTGCGATCAAGCCATTTTTCGATCTCGATGGGCGGCGATTCGGCGGGCGGATTCATCGACGATCACACCGATCAAAATCACAATCCCAATGGTGAACATCTCTAGTTGACTGGAAATTCCAATCATATCGGGCGCATTGTATAGAACTCGCATGATGGAGGCCCCAATGATGACCCCCAAAATCGATCCCTCTCCGCCTCTCAGAGAACAACCGCCCAGGACAGCCGCAGCGATGGCATAAAGTTCGTAAAAGCTCCCATGCCCCGACGGTTCAACATTGTTACTATCCAAGGTAAACAGCACGGATCCGATTCCCCCGCAGATACCACACAGCACATAAGCCAAGATCTTCATGCGATCGGTATTGATGCCACTGTAGCGGGCCGCTTCTTCATTGTTCCCCATTGCCATCAGATACCGACCCGAGACGGTCTTATTTAAGAAAATGGCGGCTACGGTACCGATAACGATCAGTAAGAAAAACGGCGTCTGGACCACGGTTTCGTGAATGGCCGTTCGGCTCAATAACCACAACACGGCAAAGAAACCGCTGGCCAACCAAACCAAGCGTCCGGGCAAACCCAGATGCGGCAACCAGGTCTTCTCCATCCACA
>JBGSIY010000365.1:0-10284 GCA_041742275.1 Pirellulaceae bacterium
TCGGGGCCTCCTCCCCTTGGGGCGACAGCTACCGTAGTTCAACGACAGATTCTCAACTCTTCGTAGTTGAATTCATAATCGTATTTGCCCAATCGTACCCTGATGTTGCTGGTGGCAGGGGCCTGCTTTCGGCTTCATACAGCTTGACCGTCTCTTCAACGATCTGGCAGAGTTCAGCAAACACTGCCTTTTCATCTTCCCCGTGGCATCCACCATAAAAGAGGCCGGGACAACTGCCGACGAAGCACTGATCGTCCTCGGACCATTCGACGATCTTTACGTATCTATTAGAAGTTTTCATGACTTGGACTCCTCGATTGCTTTGTTTACGGCACGCTCCTGGTATTTTTTTGCATCGTCGCCAGTTTTCCCAGATTCGTTATCGGTTTTGCGACGTTTGGATGGACAAAGTTACGGTGGCTGCCCTTTCCTCCTCGATCCTCGAAGCCTGCTGCTTCCAAATCAGCTATGAGTTCACGGATCTTTCTTGGCACAACAACTTCCTTTCAAAAATCAGGATCTCTTTCATCTTATTCTCCACTCGCTCCCGATTCCAGGCATCTGCGCGCCGCGGCCGTCATTCTCGAGGGACCTTTTCTAGGGACACTGCTGTTGTTGATGTGCCAGATAATGATGCGGTGGCTGCAGCTGTTGGCGTTGGTGACTAAATTCGACGATTCCATTTCTTAGACTGTGCTTTGGAATTGTTGGAAAAATGGGATACAACGATGGATTGTGGTGAGGCTTGGCGCCATAATGAAGTCGGGGGTGATTCCGTGGCGTTTTTGTGGAATTTCGATTCCGGTTTTTTCTTACGCGTGGCAGATTGAAATAAGGGATGGCGTCTAAATGAGAGGAATTCGATGAGTGATCGAGCGGATGACCCCTTGGATCTGGGGACTCTCAGTCGTTTGATACCCTTGGCTCGCGAGGGGGATGCTGCGGCACATAATGAGATTTGCCGACAGGTGCAGACTCATTTAGCTGCCATGGCCCACCACAACCTCGACGATCGCTTAAGAAACAAATTGAATCCATCGGACATCGTTCAGCAGACGATGACGCGGATGATTCATGGGTTCGGTGATTTTCGAGGCGCCACATCCGGCGAGTTTTACTCCTGGTTGAACACGATATTGCGGAATGAAATCCACAGCACGCGACGCGATTTGTTTCGCGACCGGCGCGATGTTCGTCGCGAGCAAACACTCTCAACGCCGCCGAGTATGGGGGACGCTCCGCTGGTGGATTCGACCACGCCGGGGGCGTTGGCCTTGCAACAGGAGAAACTACAACGATTTAGAGACGTGATAGGACGTTTGCCGGCCGACTATGCGACCGTCGTTGAACTGCGTGGTTTGCAGGAAATGCCCTTCAATGAAATCGCCGAAAAGATGGGACGGTCGGTCAACTCGGTAACAAAACTCTACAGCCGCGCACTGGTCAAATTACAGCAGGAATTAGCCAACCTTGACGACTCCATCTCGTGAACCAACGGGCGACGAACATCTAGCGGGTGATGCCGACGGCAAAATTGGCAAATCCATGCTTGGTAAACCCAGCCAAAGCCCCCTGGAAAATGCACCCATTCCAGCGGATGAAACCGTACATCAACACAACAGTCTGACCCACGAAATGGGGGAACTTTCACTGATGGGCTTGAGTCCGGAGGAGGTGGCTCAGGCGATGGCTGCGGCGAACTTTCTGCAAGAGGTCCGACAGGCAACGGCGGCTTTGGGGTCAAGTGAAATTCCTAGGTCCAATGCGGACGAGAGCGAGCAAATCGGGTCGTTGCCGCAACAGATCGGGAAATATCAAATCTTAAGATCGTTGGGGCGTGGTGGTTTTGCGGAAGTTTTTTTGGCTGTTGATCTGGATCTTGAACGGCATGTCGCCCTGAAAATTCCATTGATTCATGGTCACTTCAACGTGGACGGCCGACTGAGGTTTGAGCGTGAGGCACGCGCTGCCGCAGCACTAGGCCATCCGCAAATTGTACCCATCTATGAATTTGGACAAGTGGGTCCAATTCTCTTTATTGCCTTTGCGTGGTGTTCCGGTGAAACCCTTGCCGAATGGATGCGAACCGAACACCCGATCGACCTACGTGTTGCGGCGCGGATTGTGGCGAATTTAGCCGACGCAGTACAGCACGCTCATCAACGAGGAATCATTCATCGGGATTTGAAGCCCAGTAATATTTTAATTGAATCGACGGAAGCAACCGGCGAGCAACCCATTTGGCAGCGCGTGAGAATTGCCGATTTTGGATTGGCGCGATTACAGGAGGATGAAGATGTGACGTTGACGCACGCGGGGCAGCTCTTGGGAACGCCGGCCTACATGGCACCGGAACAGGCCGCGGGCTCGCAGTCCATCGGACCCGCTGCAGACATTCACGCGTTGGGGATGATTTTGTTTGAATTATTAAGTGGTCAATTGCCGTTTCGTCGCGATGGTCATTTGGCGACGCTCAAAGCCGTGGAGTCGGAGGCCCCCCCTGCCCTGCATTCTCTGCGGTCACCGATGGATCCAAATCTTCAGGCTATCTGCGAACAATGTTTGCGAAAATTGCCCGCGGAACGTTATGCCACGGCACAGGATTTGGGCGACGATTTACGGCGGTGGCTCGATGGACGTTCAGTTCAGGCCCGTCCTTCAACTTCGACAGAGAAATTTTTCGCGTGGGTTCGGCGAAACCCCGGCCCTGCGGCCTCATTGGCACTCGCGATTTTGGGACTTTCGATCGGGCTGAGCGTTGCAGTGTGGCAAAGAAACAGGGCGATGGAAAATCTTGTGGAAGCCGAACTGCACCGCCAGCGCGCCGACACCAACCTAATCGAAGCTCAAAACAGCCTTCAAGAATCCCAGCGACAAACGGAGCGAGCCAATCAAAATCTCGCCACGGCCCAAGCGATGATTAAGGATATCATCGATCTAGAAAAGCAGTTGCGGCATCAAAATTCGTTCGGCGACCTGAGAAAGCGTGTAGTCGTCCGAGCGGCCGAGTTGCAGCTGGAGTTACTTGATCAAGAATTCAACGATCCGCAATTAAAATACGATAGCGCTATTGTTTTGAAAGAGCTATCGCCCCTCTTGATTCAATTAGGGGAAATCGATTTAGCCATCGTCAACATTGAGCGCGTATTGAATTTGTTAGAGGACTTCCAACCCGACACCCTGCCCTCCTCGGTTGCCTATCAGAATGTATATGCCACTCGAATCGGACAACGCTTGAATCTCGTTGGCATCTATCAGCAACGGGGTGAGTTTGAACTGGGGCTAGAAATGTTGGCTGCCAACAGATTAGAACGTTTGCCCGACAACATCCCACGCCATCGTGCTCAAGTGATTCTGGCCGAAAATTTTCGAGGGGAAGCTGATTTTTATCGACAACTGGGAAATGCGGCAAAAGCGGCAGCCGCTCTGGAGCAGGGCCTGGCGGCTTTGGATTCCGTCGAAGTTCCCAACTCACCCAACAATCAATGGGATTTTGGTCTAACTCGCTGTCGTTTGCATACGGGCCTGAGTATTCATCGACAAGATCTTGGGGATGGGGACGCCGCGAATACCCATATACTCGCTGCCGAAGCGGAAATTCCGAAATTGAAGGAGTTGTTGCCCAACTCGCATTTCCTCTTCGAAATACAATCCCAACTCGCTTTGGCCAAAGCTCATGTTCATTTCACGAATTTAGAATGGGCTAATGCGGCCGATGCTTTTGGAGAGGGGCAGGAATTTATATTGCAACTGCACCAGGCCAACCCCGACTTTCCACAGCATGCCGTGACCTATTTGATGATCGCCGAGAAGTTGCTGCAAACGCTCATCAAAAACAACGATTGGGATCAGGTCACTATAGAAGTCCAAAAGGCATCCGCGCAAATCGATCGTTTTACGACGAAGTTCCAAGGCTTCGAGGCGTTTGATCGGGCTGTGGAAAATTTCCAAACGGTGATAGCAACCGCGGCACAAGCCGCTCGCGAACAAAAAACAGATGAATCACACAAGGAATTGTCCGGAAATAAAATGACGTTTTTTTTAAATCAGCCGAAGTGCACTAGCACACGGTTAACGTCGTGGAACCGGACGCTAGCGCGTTTCGGCTGATCTTCCCGGACAGGCTCCTAGAAGCCCGTCCCGTTTTTGGGGACTCATTCACACGAGAAACTCTCACGGAATCTCTCATGGGGAACTGTCGTGTGAAAGAGCTACTGGAAAACCGAGGCATCACGAGAGCCAAAATTGATTTGCGTACGGCGTCCGATTGATTCTTGATAGAGACAGAGCGAACTACGAACCAAAATTTTCGTTGAACCACCACCACAGACGCTGAGCTAGGCTGCGGTTGGGAAGTTGTAGTCGGCATTGACCATCCATCCCAATTTGCAAGGGCAGGCCTTGGGGATCAAGCGGTGCCATGGCAATATACTGCACGGCATCTTGGTCTGATCGCGAAACGAGTTCAGAAACCAAGTCAGGAATGCGCACTCGCGATTGAAGGTTGTCGGCCGTTTCTGTTTTTCCCGAGCGCTGGATAATGCGGTCGGCCACTCCAACCCGTTCCAGAGAAGTGGTCAATGTGGTTTGAGGCAACGCATGCAATCGAATCCGCGTCGCTTGCCCGGCCTGAGTAAATTTGACTTGGCGCTCCGTCAAGAGAATGATGGCATTCCAAGAGCTGAAATCGGCTACTTCGCACAAGCGTTGTCCGCGGTTGATACGAATGCTTTTCTGACGGTTGCTGAGAATGGGTTGGGGATCGAGCAGAGGCGTTTCAACTTTTCCGGGCAATTCGCCTTGCAACGGCGTGGCTACCACGGTTCCGGAAATGGGGCTAATAATATCCAGCCAACTTCGTTGGAGTTTCCCCATTTCGATCAGGCCTTGGAGCTTTTGGATTTCCGCGTTGATGGCGCCGAGTTCGCCAAGGAATTTTGCTCCGCTGGCACTCAAGACACCGGCCTTCAATGCCGTTTCCCGCCGACTTTGCAATTGGGCCAGTTCACTTTCTTTTTCGACAATGGCAAAGTCAAGCTGCAAGTTTTCGATGCGAGCCAAGAGTTGACCTTCCTCGACCTGGCTGCCATCGCTGGTCAGCAATTCGCGAACAATGCCACCCTCGCGAGCATAAACCGTTTCTAGTCGCTGCGGAACAACCAAGACTCGGCAACTCAAGCTACTTGGAAGTGGCACAAAGAAAATTGCGCCCAGGGTTCCCAGCATGATTGCCGAAACAATCGAAAACCGTTTATGCTTCATTTGCATCATTCGTCCAGGAATAGAGAGAAATCGATAAAGTTTGTAACTAGGCCACCCCACCATTCCCATCAGGGAAAACCACGCGAGGCCTTGGCCAACCGACTCGAGCCCATAAGGTTCCAGCCAACGAGTCAAGAACATTAGAATGGAGAACAGGACTACAAACCGATAGATAAAAGCGGCGATGGTAAACGCGGCAAAGGCGGCCATCCGATTCCTGGGCAGCAAGGGATCATCGGGCATTTCCAGCCCTAGCCAATGTCGCCCCAGCAACGTGTTTAGAGCTGTGTTCGATTTTTGATGGAGATTGGGAATTTCGAGCAAGTCGCTCATGATGTAATAACCATCAAAACGCAACAGCGGGTTGCCGTTAAACAGAATGGTGCTCACACTCGAAATGAGCATGACTTGCAAGCAAATTTCTTGGACGATTCCTGGCTGCACGAACCACCAGATCAATGTGGCAAGGGTCGCCAAGATGACCTCGATATACATACCCGCGGCACCAATCGCGGCACGTTGCCATTTGCTGGGTAGACGCCAGCTGTCGGAAACATTGCAGTATAGGCAAGGCGTCATGACCAACAGCATAAAGCCGATTTCGTGACATTCTCCCCCAAATTTTTTACAGCTCAATCCGTGTCCGAATTCGTGAAAAATTTTGGTAACGCACAAGACCATGGCGAACAAGTACCATTTGTTCCAGTCAAAAAACTCATCGAACCCGGGCAGACGCGCTTGGAATTCAGCCCAGTTCGCCATCACTGATGCCAGAGCAATTAGTGCCAAAGTCATAAAAAACAGGGCAGCTGCTTTTGTAAACAACCAACCTGTGTAAGGGTTCATGACGTCGAGAAGTCGATCGGGGTCGACCCCGCGAAAACGAATTGCCAACACATTGCTGATCTTGGAGAAAAACTCCATGCGTTTGTTTTTACGACCGCGATTCAGCAATTCGGGGCCTTGCCCCGGCAGATCGCTGATAACTAATCCGTCACGATGGAAACGTTGGAACAACTGTTGAAGTTGATCTCGATCAATTCTCTTGGGCGAAAACTCCCGATGATAACGTTCGATCACTTCCTCAATCGAGCATTTGCCATCGAGTTGATTCAGCAGGAAATAAACATGGGGCGGAAATTGATAGTATTTTTGCCCAAAGGGTTCTTTTACGACCCAATACTCAACACCTTGGTATTGCTGCAAGTTGGCGTCAAGGTCGCCTCGTTTTTTCAAACGAATCGCTGTTCGGGATGGAGCTGGTGCAATCGCCAACGAATCGACCCTCGTTAAAAGAAGACGCGCGTGCGGAGGAAGTCATAGACTTGGTAGAACCAAACGAATCCTAACGATTGTTTTCCGCAATCGATTCGAGCGGTGACACCGGCGCCGGCCTTCGGTTGCTCGATATCCATCGAGACGATATCGACGATGGCGCGAAACTCGGTCAGCCCTTGTTCATTTGCTTCAGCGCGATCGGATATTGCAGCCAAAGTACCTTGATGCCGAACGTTGGGGTTGGTAGTCAATAGGAAATCGGCTGGCAAATGAGGGTTATCTTGTTCGAGCTGGGCGACTTGAATGTAGCCGACTTTGTTTTGTGGAATCAGCAATTCGACTTGCCAGGGCCCGGCGAGGTTCGCAATGCTCAGCAGCGGTTGGTTAGCCAGGATAGGTAGATTTTCTAAACGCCGTTTGGCATCCCATGTCATCACCACGCCATCGATTGGGCTGTAGATCAGGAGTGCTTCCATTTGCTGTTCCAGGAGTTGCCGCATTTCGAGCAAGCCATCGCGCTGGATTGTCAGTTGATCAAAATTACCGCTCATGGCAATTCGATCGTTTTCCGTAATTGACTGTTGTGTCAGCAATTGATTTTTTAGATTTTCAATTTGTTTCTCGAGCGTATCGATTTGGCCGATGATCTCGAGTCGACGCTGTTCTAAGACCTCGGAGCGCAGGGTGATCAATAAATCGCCGGCTTTCACCGTTTCACCATGATCAAAATGGACTTGTTTCACCACGCCATCGAGTTCGGCAAACAAATTTTCGCGCACTTGAGGTTGCAGCACACCATCGACCTTGAGTTTCATCGAAGCGGGATAAAAGCCCAACAGGCCAATAGTCATACCCAATGCCATCAAACCGGCGATCGTGCGATTCCGATAATTGGCCCAAAGGTTGTCCCGCAGTTTTCCCAGTGTGCGCCACAAGGGTAGAAGAAAGACTTCGTGGGTGACCATGGCGTTGGATAGTGCCCGTCCGGCCTCTTCGTTGATCAGTTTGAGATCCGCCTCAATCTGAGCTTGAGGAATTTCTTGGTCAAAAAATTCAATAACAAGGCCACCGATTTTTTTCGGCTCTTGTATTTTTTTTCGTTGCAATTCATTGTTGCTTTTGACGGCCACCGTCGCCAGCAAGGGGATGATGGCAAATGTGCGGCTGTGAGCCTCATCCAAATACTCATTGACAAATCCGGCCAGTTTCGGGGGGAGCGAGGATGTATCTCCGGTCAGCCATAACGGAGTCGATGAATTGATTGAAGCGGTGATCAAACGATTCAACTGCTTGACAACATTGGCGCGATTATCAAATCGATCTTGGCTGCTTACAGCCTGCAACGTGTATTTGCCACTTGATTCAATCGCCAGGCCGACACGATCTGCGTGCAGCAGACGCCGGGTTTCGTTGGCAATCGAAAAGGCCGTTTCGGGCAGATCGACGCTTTTGTGGATTTCGCGAATGAACGTTAATCTTTCGACCCATTGATCTTCGGTACTTGATGCCGTCCGCAGGTCGTGTTGCTCTTGCCATCGCGCGAACAACGTAGCGAGTTGCGAGGTGAACTTGACGTAACCTGCTTGAGTCTCTTCGTTAATTTCGCCGCGTTGAATCAATTCCAAGCTGCCCCAAATCCGATTTTGTCGATCCAAAATGGGAACAGCGATGAGGAGCACGTTGTTGGTTGCCGGGTCGTCGGAAACGGACTCGCTGGCCACCGATAGAGGTTGTTGTTTTCTCGCGACCTCGGCCAACAACTGTTGATGTTCAGGATTGGGGGCCGCAAACAATTGAAAACGAGGTCCAAAGCCATGAATGGGAACAAAGCCTTGTTGGCCATTCAACTGCCAGATGATCGCTCCATAGGCACCTGTCAGCGGAACGACTTTGGACAACAGGGTTTGGCAAAACTGATCAAAAGGAATCGCCGCGCGGGCCAACGCGCGGAGTTCTTCGATCGTTTGACGGACTTCACTTTTGACCTGATCAACTGTCGCGGATCGTTCAGTGCCTTGGGACATGTTGACAATCGTTAGGGGCTGAGGGGTGACGGATCAATAAACATCTGCTAATCGACAGGGAATCTTCAATTATTCCAAAGCTAACTTAGGATTCAAGGTCTTTCGGGGCCCGAATGCTGTATCAAATTCACGTTTCCGATTTAGCGTCCAGCCTTGAGGTGACCCAGGGCGGCTAACGATGGGGCGCCAACCCTCACTCTGGGTCCCGAAACACCACTAAACAAATTTCTCTCGGGGAACTGGTTGTAAACTTTTTGATCAAATCTGTTTCTGTGAGGTTTAAAAAAAATCGCCGTGGGCATTTTTGTAACGCCAGTTGGAGAAACTGTCTTTTTCAATCGACATGATCCAAAATGGGATCGAACCCCATTTCTCGTTGGGAACGAATCAATGTCCGTTCATTATACATTAGTACTTTACGCGCGCGATAGTGTCGATTCTCGACTTTATTCTGCGCATGGCGAAACAATTTAATCCACCACGCGGATGAACGGCCTGCGCCGGTTCGGCGAAATGAGTTGGCTTTGGCGATTCCGTAGGCTGCGTCAAGGAGTAAATCTGTGTGGGCGATAAACTGACGAATGGAACCAGGATCACCCTGTCGAGCACAACGGCCGAACAATTGGCGATCGACCCGAACCGATTCATGCAGCTCTGTCCCAATAACATGGAGGCCCCCCAGTTGCTGCACTTCCTCATCAATCTGAATATCGGTTCCTCGCCCGGCCATATTGGTAGCGACGGTAACATTGCCACGTTGACCGGCCATCGCAACGATTTCCGCCTCGCGTTCGATATGGTTGGCATTCAATATTCGATGCGGAACACCCTCACGCTGCAAAAGAGCCGACAAAATTTCTGATTTAGCGATAGAACGAGTGCCCACCAGAATGGGGCGACCGAGCTGATGGATGTCGCGAATCTCCGCGACGATTAACTCCCATTTTTCTTCCTCAGTTTTGGCGACCAAGGTGGGGTATTCCGTTTGCTGCAAGGGGCGATTGGTTTTCAAGACGTGGACACGGAGTCCATAAACGTGTTTGAATTCACGAGCGGCGCTGATGGCCGTTCCTGTCATTCCCGCGATGACTTGAAAGCGATTGACGTAGGCCTGCACCGTGACCTTCGCCTGGGTTTTTGTTTCGGCGCTGACCTTCAAAGCTTCTTTGGCTTCGATTGCCTGATGAATACCACGGCTCCATCTTCGGCCGTGCGAGATCCGCCCCGTCGATTCATCAACGATCATGATTTCATTATCGCGCACCACATAGTCTCGATCCCTTTTGTAGTCTCGCTCCACTTGGATTGCTCGTTCCATGGCATCGTACAATTCTAACAGTCCTACGCCACGCAGTTCGTCAGGCTTGCTAATCGATCGCGTTTGTTGGGTCCCCAAGGTTGTGAGTTCGACTTTGCGCTTTTCTTTGTCATAAAAATAATGCTCGTCTTCTTGGAAAAAATGGACTGAAATGGCGCACCAACGAAACAGATGCTGTTGCCGTTCGTGGGTAGCGGCATCAGACATTCCGCTGAGGATCAGCGGCGTCCGGGCGTCGTCGATCAAAATACTGTCCGCCTCATCGACTAACAAAAAATAGGGAGCACGTTGCACTGCGGCTTTTTCGCTGGTCGTCGAAGTTGTCCCCGAGGTCGATTGCCCCATCCAAAAATCGTCCCGCTGGGATTGGCGTTCGAAGAGATAGTCGCGCAAGAAATCAAA